>NZ_FQZD01000017.1 GCF_900141835.1 Propionispora hippei DSM 15287
GTTGATGATATTTGATAAACATGCGAATTTAAAATATAAGTATGGAAACAGGCATTTTTGGTGCAAAGGATATTTTGTGGATACGGTGGGACGAAACAAAGAGGCAATAGCAAAATATATCCGAGAGCAGTTACAAGAAGATATAATTGTCGACCAGCTAAGTTTGAAGGAATTGACAGACCCGTTTACGGGTGAGCCCGTGAAAAAGTCATAAAAAGAGCCCCTTTAGGGGCTGACTGAAAAGGTTATGCGGTTGGCGGACTTTTTCAGTGAGTCTTGAGACTCAGCTAGTACCTTGCCCTTATAGGGCGTAATCAAGCCACCCGTTTTACGGGTGGTCCTGACTGTGTGAAGGATGGACCAGAAAAGAAAAGCTTTTATGTAATAGGGGATGCTTGCAAATGGGAAGAGGCAGAATTAGAGCGTTGCCAGACTCAGCAGACCAAACAGACCGATGACCAGGCCGGATAGACGGTTGAGCCAGTGGAGTTTGGTCTGCTGAAAACGGGGACGGAGTATGCTGACAGTTCCGCATAGCAATAACCACCACAGTAAAGAGCCGAGAAAAACACCTCCAACCATAAACGCCGGCTGGATATATGTTTCACGCCAGGTGCTGCCGGTTTGCACACCAAGGCCGGCGAAGATGGCAGCGAAAGACATAAGGGTCATAGGATTGGTTAATGTCAGAAAGAAGGCCGAAGAATAAGAGCCGCTCAGAGTATTTTTAGTGGAAGAAGTAGTGGCTGGGTCGGCGGGCAGGGTTCGAAAGATGGTATAGCCCAGATAAAGCAAAAACAATCCGCCCAAAAGATGCAGGAAAAATTGCTGGCTGATTAAAAAGGCGGAAACAGCAGTTATGCCAAAAGCCGCTATAAAACCATAGGCTGCATCGGCGGTTGCCGTGCCAAGGCCGGATAAAAAGCCGTATAGCCAGCCATTGGTTAATGTGCGCTGAATACAGAGCAGACCAATCGGACCTACAGGTGCGGCTATGGAAAACCCCAACAACATTCCTTTAAGAAAAAGTGATGATTCCATCTTCAACACTCCTCTGGCTGCTTGATGGGAAGGATGGGGGTTTCCTTGAGGGTTGAAAGAATAATCGTTGTCCTGGTTTTAATGCCTGGCAGAGCTTTGATATCTTGGCTGATTAATTTTTCCAGTTCACGGGTTCCGGCGCAGCGTACTTTGAGCAGGTAATCTTCCGCACCGGCTATATGGTGGCATTCCATGATTTCCGGCGACTGCTTTACCAACTCTAGGAATGTAGGTCTATCTGCCGGATTGTCCAGCGTGATTAATATGATCGCAGCCAGGCCGCAGCCGGCGTATTCGGGATTGACTAATGCCGCATAGCCGCTAATTACCCCCTGTTCTTCCAGCTTGTGCACTCTGTCGGCTGCGGCAGGGGCGGATAAGCCCAGCAAGGTGCCAAGTTCCGCCCAGGTTGTACGGGCGTGATGCATTAGATGGGTGATTATTTTATAATCGAAAGAATTCATCTAATAAAACTATCCTTTCGTAACTTTTTATCTAATAATACATTTGAATAATTTGGATGTCAACGAAAAATATAACAGATAAACCGGGAGCGCGATTAGCTTGCCGGAATAAGAAACTGCCAGCCATATCAATTATAGATATGGCTGGCAGTTTCTTATTTGAAAATTAGTGATCTTGTTTTAGCTTGCCCTATTCTTATTTTTCCAGTTCCACGACAAACTTATTGCGGTCACCGCGATATTTAAGCTTTGAAAATTCTATGACCATGCCATTGGGGAGGAAGGCTTTGGTTTCAAAATAAAGAAGCGGATCGCCTTCCTTGATTTCCAGAAGCTGTGCATCGGTTTCCAGGGCACGCTGGGCTTCAAAAATGCGTTGGATCCTCTTGATAAACAAACTGTTTTTTTCAAAGGTGGTGTAAATAGAAACTTCTTTTAAATTTACTTCCAGCAGTTCCGGGCATAGGTGATAGGGGATAAAGGTATTAACGAGGACAATAGGCTCATCATTGGCATAGCGGAGACGCAGCAGCTCGATAACCTTGTCGCCCGGCTCGACTTCCAACGCCTGAACGAGTTCCTCGTCCGCTTCGGTGACCTTAAGGTTCAGGACCGTGGTTTTAGGCTTAATACCCTTGCGGAGCATGCCTTCATTGAAGTTTTCGATGATATGGACGAACTCCTGATTAATTTTAGGTTTCGTTACAAAGGTGCCTTTGCCTTTTAAGCGGGATAGGTAGCCTTCGTTGACCAGTTCATTGATGGCCTGGCGTACTGTCGGACGGCTGATACTAAACATTGCGGACAGTTCAATCTCGGTGGGGAGGCAGTCGTTCTCACGGAAATTGCCTGATTGGATTTCTTCCAAAAGCAATTGCTTCAATTGGTAATAAAGCGGTACAGGTACTTTTTTGTTTAATTCTTTATTTTCAAGAGCCAAGGTTAGCCTCCTACGCATCTAAAAATAGTAATACTGTGAAAAACAATTATAGTATAGCATACTCCCTGTAAGCATATGTTGTTTTTATTATATACGGCTTATGGCCAATTGACAAACATATCACAGACTGCTACAATTTAATCATGTAAGTACATGTAAGTATGTAATGTCATATTATGATTGCTAGATACAAGTTCTCCGGGAAAAAATAGATTGACGTATAAGGAGGTTTTCCGATGAGTATTGTTTTATCGCCTTCACTATTGGCTGCGGATATGGGGCATTTGGCACAGGAACTGCAAACGCTGGAGGAGCGCGGCATTAAAGCTCTGCATATTGATGTCATGGATGGAAACTTTGTTCCCAATATCGCTTTTGGACCGGATCAGATCAAAATGCTTCGTCCGTTGACTACAATGAAATTTGATGTACATCTGATGATTGTTAAACCCGAGCGGTACATTCAGACCTTTGCCGATGCCGGGGCGGATGCCATTACGGTCCATCCCGAAGCTTGCACTCATTTGCACAGGACGTTGCAAATAATTAAGGCGACCGGCAAGACGGTTGGGGTATCGCTCAATCCGGCTACACCGATTGAAGTGCTCGAATATATGTATGAATTGGTGGACCGGATATTGCTTATGACGGTCAATCCCGGTTATGGCGGGCAGAAGAATATTGAGGCCATGAATAAAAAAATCGAACAGTTAGCTGCTGTTAAAGAAGCAAATAACTATAGCTTTGAAATTCAGGTGGACGGCGGGATTAATAAGGAAAATATCAAGGCTGTCATAACCGCCGGAGCGCGAAACATTGTGATCGGTTCTGCCTTGCTGCAGCGGGGGAAAACTGAGGAAAATATCGCCGACTATCAAAATATTATTCGCTCTATACAGCTATAAACGGCAAAACAGGACAAGAGAGGAGGCTGTACTATGAAAATTGCTATTGGATCTGATCACGCAGGATATGAGATGAAAGAAGGGTTGAAAAAGTTTTTAGCCAACCGGTCGATTGAGATTGTCGATTGCGGGCCTGATACGGATGAAAGACCGGCGGAGTATGTGCCGATTGCCAAAGCGGTGGCAGAAAGGGCGGCAGGGGCGGAAGTTGACGGCGGTATTCTGATTTGCGGTACCGGCATGGGCATGTCGATTGCCGCCAATAAAGTGCCGGGAGTGCGAGCCGGTCTTTGCAATGAACTATTTACCGCCAAATATGCGAAAAGCGATGTTAATATTAATGTGCTATGTATGGGCAGCCGGGTTATCAGCCAGCGGCTGGCCGAGGAAATTACGACGCTTTGGCTCGATACACCTTTTACCGGCGGCCGCTTTATTCCCCGGCTGCAGCAGTTAAGTGAGCTGGAAGCGGAAATGAGGGATGGCCGATGATTCAGATCGCCGCTTCCATTATGTGTGCCAATCAGTTAAAACTGGCCAATGAATTGGACCGCCTGGCGAAAGCGAAGGTAGACATGCTGCATTGTGATGTCATGGACGGTTCCTATGTGGACAATCTGGCGATGGGACCTTATGTGCTGGAGGAAATCCGAGCCTACACGGAGATTCCGCTGGATATCCATCTGGCGGTATTTGAACCGGAGCGCTATATTCCCCTGTTTGCCGGCTGCAAACCGGAATATATCTCGGTCCATGCCGAGGCAACCCACCATTTGCACAGGGCTTTGTATATGATTAAAGAAATGGGAGTCAAACCGGTTGTGGCTTTAAATCCTTCCACGCCGTTGTCGGCCATTACCCATGTGCTGCAGGAAGTGGATATGGTGCTGGTTATGACGGTTGATCCGGGCTTTGCCGGTCAAAAATTTGTAACCAGTACATTAAGGAAGATTAAAGCACTTACCACACTTTGCGAAGAACGGGGCCTTAGTCCGTTGATTCAGATTGATGGCAATATCAATAGTATGACCATTCCGGCGGCGGTAAAGGCCGGCGCCAATGTCCTGGTTGGCGGAACCTCGTCCATTTTCCGGGGCGAAGATGCCGATTACGCGCTGTTGGTTCAGCAAATGCGTGATTCGGCTCAGGCAGGCTGATATAGCCGGATGGTTCTGACCGAAACGTTGCTGTTAAAAAAAATTAGGAGGAAATGAACATGAAGATTTTACTGGACACGGCTAATGCCGCTTATATTAAGAAAATTAATGATTTATTCCCGATTGACGGAGTAACGACCAACCCCAGCATTTTGGCCAAGAACGGTAAGCCGTTTATGGAGGTATTGCAGGAAATTCGCTCGATTATCGGGCCGGATCGGACGCTGCATGCCCAGGTGCTCAGTCAGACAGCAGAGGAAATCCTGACAGAGGCAAATTATCTTATTAGCAAGCTGGGAGCGAATACCTTCATTAAAATTCCTGTTATTCCGGAAGGGTATAAAGCCATGCGCTTGTTGCACGAAAAGGGCGTCAAGGTTACGGCTACAGCCGTCTTTACTGCCCAGCAGGCACTGATGGCGGCCAGAGCCGGGGCTAACTATGTCGCTCCCTATGTAAACCGGATTGATAACATTTCCGGCGACGGAGTGCAGGTGGTCGCTGATATTGCACATATATTTGAGTCTTTTGGCTTTGCTACCGAGGTACTGGCGGCCAGCTTTAAAAATGTTGATCAGGTACAGAAATGCTGCCTGGTTAAGGCCCATGCGGTAACGGTCAGCGAAGACGTATTTGACAGTCTGACCAAGCATCCCTTAACTGACTGGAGTGTTAATAAATTTGTGGAAGACTGGGAAGCAGTTTATGGAAAAGGAACCAAGGTGAGCAACGCCTAACAGCGCGCCAATCAGGCTAATTTGGAAGTAAAATGGAGTCATCTTCTCGAGGATGGCTCATTTTATTTTGTTTAAAAAATCATCGATGACTATCCGTAAAACCGTTAATAATGTTATTAAATAAGTTTGTTAAAGAAGGAATTGATGAAAATGAATAGAAATATATTGTACGAACTTATTTAAAATAATAAAAAAGTTGTTTTTTTATTATTTTCTTAAGTGTACAAAATGAAAGATGTCAGTGAAAGCCGGTTTTTTTAGTACTTTGTCAGCCTTAAATAGGATTATAGTGAGGTCATTTTCGCAGCACAAGTTGGAAAAGAAGGCATGCTGGGGGTATGCTGACTGCTGATAATGAAGAGATGCAGAAAATAGACCGCCAGGATTTACTGAATTGAGGTTGTTAAGGTATTAGCAGCAAGGGATACTAATAACCAGTAAGGGAGGGGTATACAGGTGATCTCGTTGCCATGTAAAGCTACCAATAGTATCAATGACTTAACCGTACTAAATACCATTAGACGACGGGGGCCTATTTCACGGATTGATATCGCCAGGCTGACAAATTTAACGCCTCCTACGGTTATTAATATTGCCAACAAACTGCTGGATGCCGGACTTATTCTCGAATATATGATTGGTGAATCCAGCGGCGGCAGACGGCCGTTACTGCTAAAGACCAATCCCGGTTTTGCGGAAGTTATTGTGGTGTTGATCCGCTCGAAGAATATCGAGGTATACCGTACGGATGCCGACGGAGAAGTGATAAAAAAGCGAACCCATAGTATTGAGAAGCTAACGGCCGATGACATTATCAACTGGATGACGGCATCGCTTAAAGCCTGTATTGAGGAAGCGGAGGCGCCGGTGGCGGCAATTAGTATTGTGGTGCGCGGACCGGTAAATTCCGTTGCCGGTATATCCGTGTATGCTCCCTCAATCGGTTGGCGCAATGTGCCGCTTAAATCCATTGTGGAAGAAAAATTCCGGATACCTGTATTTGTCGAAAATGACGTGAAAGCGATGACCCGGGGCGAATACTATTACCATTTTATTAAGGAAACCGACAATGTGGTACTGGTAAAGGTCGGGCATGGCATTGGTGCCGGCATTATTATTGCCGGTGAATTATACCGGGGGTTAACAAACGGGGCCGGAGAAATCGGTCATACGATCATTGATGTTACCGGTCCGGTGTGCAGTTGCGGTAACTATGGCTGTCTGGAAGCGCTGGCTTCGGAAGCGGCACTCATTTCCTCTGTTGTGCGGGCTATTAAGGAAGGCCAAAAATCAATGATCAGTGAAATGGTCCAGGGCGAGTTGGAAAACGTTACGGCTGACGATATTTATCGAGCGGCGGCAGAGCAGGACGATCTTGCGATCTTCATGCTGCGGCAGGTGGCCCGTTATTTGGGAATTGGCATCGCCAATATATTCAACACCTTTAATCCGGAAATCGTTGTTATTGGCGGCGGTTTAGCTCAGGCACAGGAATTTATTGAGGAAACTATCCGTAGTACGGTAGAGGAACGGGCCATGGGTAATTCCTACCGGGCTGCTGAAATTTGGTTTACAACCAGCAAGGAAGGAACTGTCAAGGGCGCTGTGGATATGGCATTAACCGAGGTTTTGTAAACCGAAGCATTTTGCTAAGCCGGGCGAATTTGGGGAAATACCTCAAATTCGCTTTTTTTCGTTGATAAAGAGGAATTTCGCCGGAGGTGGTTAAACTATTAAGCAAGACATACCAGCATGATATATTGGAGTGCGGTTAGGGCAAGGAGATGGGAAGATGGAAGCAAAGAAACGGAGAGAACGATTGCTGGAACGGCTGCAGCAATCGGACGAGCCGTTAAAGGGAACGGTTTTAGCCAAAGAGCTGGGAGTCAGTCGTCAGATTATTGTTGGCGATATGGCTATTTTACGGGCGGCTGGTGCGCATGTGTACGCCACACCGAATGGTTATGTACTGCCCAGGCCCAAGCCCCAGGGAATGATTGCGACCTTAGCTTGTCGGCATACGACCGGCAAGCTGGGAGAAGAACTGGAAATTATGGTGGACTATGGAGCAAAAGTACTGAATGTTATTGTAGAACATCCGGTATATGGTGAAATCAGGGCTAACTTGATGCTGGCTTCGCGGCAGGATGTTGTCGATTTTGTTGAAAAACTGGAGGCCAGCGGCGCCGAGCCTATTTCCGTTGTGACAGGCGGTGTTCATCTGCATACGATAGAAGTACCCACGGGTGAAATATTGCAAAAAATACAGGCTAAGCTGCATGACAAAGGGATCCTGCTGGATTGAAGGGAAAGAGCTGAACTTTGAAGTCGGCTCTTTTTATTTGAAGCTATGCGTGCCGGCTGGAGCGGATTCTATGAACTTAGTGCTTGCTAACAGTACGATTACTCTTTATAATGAACATGTGACAAGACAGATGTAAAGCTTGGAGTGGTGAAGGGTATTATGGATATTATTAGTCGTTTGGAGCGAATTCCTGCCGGCAGTTTTCATTACCGGCTGCTTGTGATTACCGGCTTGGGCTGGATGTTTGATGCGATGGACACGGGGATTATTGCCTTCGTGCTGCCTTCCTTGGCGAAGGCCTGGAACCTTACCGCCGCGCAGGTAGGCTATATCGGTAGTGCCGGACTGGTCGGCATGGCCCTGGGGGCTGTTTTATCCGGTTCGGCTGCCGACCGGATCGGCCGGAAAAAAATGTTTGCCTCTACGTTAATTCTCTATAGTATCGCGACAGGGCTGTGCGGGATTGCCTGGAACTTTGCATCTCTTGTCGTACTGCGGTTTCTGGTTGGTTTCGGCCTGGGGGGGCAATTGCCAGTAGCGGTGACGTTGGTTAGTGAATATGCGCCGCCGGATAAACGGGGGCGGTTTATTGTTCTCTTAGAAAGCTTCTGGGGAGTGGGCTGGTTGGCAGCGGCGTTGATTGCTTATTTACTCATTCCGCATTATGGTTGGCAAATGGCATTCTTTATCGGTGCGGTGCCGGCACTTTATGTATTTTATCTGTGGAATTGGGTACCCGAGTCGGTCCGGTATTTGCTGGACAAAGGCAAGATCAAAGAAGCCCATGATATTGTCTGTGGTATTGAGCGCCGGTCTGGTTTGACGCCGGTGAACGAAATGATAGCTCCACCGTCGGAGCCGGCCAAGCGCAATGCTTTTTCGGATATATGGGCGCCCGAATTTTTTAAACGGACGCTGGTTTTATGGATCATCTGGTTTGGCATTGTATATTCCTATTACGGTATTTTTACCTGGCTGCCTTCGTTGATGGTGGGACAGGGCTATACAGTGCTTAAAACTTTTGAGTATGTGCTGATTATGACGCTTGCTCAATTGCCCGGCTATTTTGCCGCAGCCTATCTGGTGGACCGGATTGGCCGGAAGGCGACATTGGGCGGTTTTCTGGCACTCAGTGCGGTGGCAGCTTTTTTCTTCGGACAGGGCGGTACGCCGGGCGTGGTACTCTTGTGGGGCAGTTTGATGTCGTTCTTCAATTTGGGAGCCTGGGGTGTTGTTTATACCTATACGCCTGAGCTCTATCCTACCCGGGTAAGAGCTTTCGGCTCCGGCTGGGCCGCAGCCGTTGGACGGATTGGCGGAATATTGGCGCCTACCATTGTGGGCTTCATGCTGCAGGGACAAGGCGGTTTTCAAATGATCTTTACCATGTTTACCGCGGTCATGCTACTGGTAGCGGTAACGGTATGGCTGGCCGGTGAGGAGACGAAAGGCAAGACGTTAGACGAAATCAGCCGATAGGAAACAGGAAGCAGGGCCGGTTATCACCGGCCCTGCTGTTAGATATTGCCGTAAGAGTAATATACATAAATTTCTTGAATTTATTTTTGAAAATAAATAGACAACCTATATTCGATATGTTATAATAATATTCGTCTTTAAATGAATGTTTTATGCGCCCGTAGCTCAGGGGATAGAGCACCGGTCTCCGGAACCGGGTGCGCAGGTTCGATTCCTGCCGGGCGCACCATAAGAAATTCAGGCATCTGTGGCCTTGCTGCAGATGCTTTTTTGCGTCTTGGTGCTTATTTATAAAAAAAGACACAGCTTGTGTTAAGACGAGCTGTGTCTTTTCCTTTATGCTGTTGGTGGAGTCGTGGATAAGGGATCTTCTCCGTATTTATTAGGGCCTGGTGATCCTGGCAGAGAGATCATAATTACCCAGATAATAAAGGAGATAATATTATTTGTTAATTTTGCTGTTGAATAACCTAAAAAATTACTTATTAGGCCAATGAGTACTATCCAGAGTAAAATCCACAGTCCCGATAGATTTAGGTCGTGGAGTCGCTTTATTGAGTTGGCCAGACTATAAAGAATAATGAAGAAGCCCACTGCTATTACAATGATCCAGGAAATGGGCTTATCGCCCAACAGATGAAACGTGCCTAACATAAGAAACATATTCCCAATACACATTAATAAGAAAATGAGACTTCTGATGATATATTTAGACCGATTGATTCTTCCGGTAAATGAGAAAACTCCGTTTTTTCTAAATAGATTGAGAAAAATATTCAGTTGAAACAACCTCCTCGTGGTTTTTGGATGTTCTGTATTTGATATATACCGAATTCGTCACAAGGTAGTATTTCCCTGCAAGGTAAGAAATGCAATACCTGAGCTGTGTTTCAGAAAAAAATCATTTTGAAAGAGGTAATACATATTTGAATGTAGAGAGTCACGCCATTGCAAAGATAAATATTCTATAGTATAGTAAATTTACCTATATTTAGGATTAAAGGAGTGTTAGCAGGAATGCAAAATATCCCTTCTCCGTATAACCACACAACTGGCAGTCAGACAGCAGTGCTCGTACAAAGTTTTTTTATGCAGGTTTACGGCTGGATGATGTTCGGGCTGTTGACGACAGGCGTACTTGCTTTTTATACCGCTCACTCACACTTTCTGCTCAGTTTGATCTTTGGCAGCAAATTAGTCTTTTATGGATTGCTCTTGGCGGAAGTAGGCATTGTTTTTGCTCTGGGCAATTCGATTCAGTCACTCAGTGCAACAGCTGCCAGCTTTTTGTTTTTTGTGTATTCCGCATTGAATGGGTTAACGCTGGCATCGATATTTTTGCGTTACACCCATGGCTCGATTGCCAGTGTTTTCTTCATTACTGCCGGAACTTTTGGGGCAATGACGATTTATGGTTATTTAACAAAAGCGGATTTAAGCAAGTGGGGTAACCTTCTTTTTATGTCCTTAATCGGACTTGTAATTGCATCTCTGGTTAATCTATTCGTACAAAGTTCTGCTTTAATGTGGATACTAACCTATGTTGGAGTTTTAATCTTTGTTGGTTTAACAGCGTATGATACGCAACGGTTAAAAGAAATAGCTCATCAACTGAATGACGAGGGAAGTGTCGGCAAGTTTGCTGTACTTGGGGCATTAACCTTATACCTTGATTTTATCAATTTATTTCTCTATCTTTTGCGTATTTTTGGTAAGCGGCGTTAACCATTTGGCTCTTGGAACGTGTTGTAGCCGGAGCCCTAACGTGAATGGATGATTGGAATTCTAAAAGTAATATCATAAAGACCTAATAAGAGAGATCAATGGCTTTTTCCCCGTTGATCTCTCTTGATTATGCCATGGCGGGAGGTTAAAAGAACGCCCTGGAGCTTATGCTGAAAGGTTACGATAGGTTTTTTTGCATACAAATCGACTCTTGTAAATCCTTGTATTGACCATAGTTTTGCATTATGCCATAGCCTAAGCTACGGTACAAACCCATAGCCTCAACCAGAGAAGCGCCTGTTTCTAATAGTAATATGTTATAGCCTTTTTCTTTGGCCCGGGCTTCCAGTAAGCGCATTAATTCTTTGGAAATTCCCTTGCCGCGATACTCGCTTTTTACGAAAACTCGTTTAACCTCAGCAACCTTATTATCATAAAACTTAAAACTGGCGCAGCCAATAGGGCTGCTGCTATCGTCGTAAGCTAAAACCACATCACGAATGGCATCAAGCGTGTTATAGGGAATATACTGTTGCCGGTTTGCCTCTCCTCCGGCAAGCTCATTCAGATAGTCATCTAACAATTGGCAGAGCTTGACGAAGTCTTGGTTGCGGCCATCGGTGTAGATAAATTTCATAGCGATCCTCTCTTTTCATACCTGAATATTTTATTACTGATTATATTTTAGTCAGATTAAAGGCAAACGGTAAATACATATTTTAGCAGAACGGAAGAGCCTGAGTAAAAAGTTTCTGTCGTTGAGTTCTTTGTTTGCATTTGGAGGAGTTGCAGCCTCCGTAAAAAAATAACCATTATGATTTCATGCTACACCAGTCTTAATAGAAGCCATGCTGCATAAGGTTCAGGTGATGATAGCTTATGCATAGCATCAAAAAATCCATCAAGGAATTGCCTCAAAATAGATGGCTGGCGGGTATATTAGAAAGTTGAGGCACGTTAAGTATAGGTTTCTTGCTCGAATACATAAATCTCTCCGTTGACTGCCTTTTTAAAATTTGGCCCTCGAAAGCCTTGCTTTAAAAGTTCCTTTCGCAAAAATATCATTAAAAATCCATGACTTACAATAAGAATATCCTGATCATTTTTTAAGATTATTTCATCCACAATGTATTTTACTCTTTCTTTGAGCATTGCCTTACTTTCTACTTGTGATTTATGTGATAGCATCCAGGCTATTCTTCCTAAAAATAGCCATAATACGACCGGCAGTTTAAAGTTTATGTTAGTAGGCGGAAAGATAGGAAGTTCCCGCAAAGCCTTTGTTTCAATGATTTCTCCAGCAAACAATTTTTGAGCGGTTTTTATTGCTCGCGGCAAATCGCTGGAGTAACATGTTTCCCATATACCTTTGTCGGGTTCAAGCAGACAGTCTTTAACATCGGACAGTTCATATTCATGTAGCCACTCTTTAAGTTGAGTAGGTGTCATTAATTTAAGATTACTTGAAGGTTGATGTGCAACCTCAAAGTGACGTACCAAGCCGATCTTCATTTCTAAATCCTTTCAGGGGTAACAAGCTGTTACCCTTCGGTTTGATTTAAGCTTATTTTATTAAAAAATGGAAAGGCGCTCAACTGATGTTGGCAATACGATAACCGCAGCAGTACTTCACGGAGTTATTATATAAGGCATTATTTATATTGGCAAGGAGAAGGGGGCAGTTATTGGATGAGTGAATTAATTGGCAATCATAAGTATTGCAGGGAGGCCCGGAGAAAATCCTGATGGAGTTGCAACGGAGAAAGTTTGTGGAAGAGGTCAACGCCAAGCTTGATGGGGTGGAATAGTCGGTTATTTCGGAAAAGTTCAATTATTATATTGACAAATAGGCTGATAAAGACTATGCTATAGCCATGGATGATCATCCGTTTTATTTTTACCCCTGAAATGAACATTTGACCAATTATATAAACAAAAGTTCAAACAAATCAAAGCAAGTGGTAAATAAGAGAGCGCGTTTCACTTATGGCCATTTTATTTTTTACCATCAAGTGAACATTTGTCTATTGAATTGATCATATGTTCAAATGGGGTTGGGAGGGAAAGCAAGTGTTAGTTACGTCTAAGGATTTATTCAAGAAAGCGCAGCAGGGGAAGTTTGCTATTCCGGCACCGAACTTCATTGATGTGGATTGGTTGAAATGGCATGTAGAAGTAGCCGAAGAACTTGAATTGCCGTTAATTCTGGCTTTAGCGGAAAGTCATATTGGCGACAGCATATCATTGGAAGATGCAGCTATGATTGGCAAGAAATATGCGGAAAACGCTAAAGTTCCGGTGGTTTTGCATCTGGATCATGGAATTACTCCGGTTGTTATAAAAAAAGCGGTTGATTTGGGCTTTTCATCCGTGATGATTGATGCATCGCAGGATGATTTTGCTCTCAATGTAAAAAAGACCAAGGAAATCGTGGCTTATGCCCATGCGCGGGGTGTTGTGGTAGAAGCCGAAATCGGACATGTCGGCTCAGGCGAGAACTATGAAAATCACCAGTTGACCGAGTCAGAATATACTACCGTAGATGATGCCTGCCGATTTGTGGAAGCAACAGGCGTTGACTCGCTGGCTATTTCCATTGGTACCGCTCATGGTATGTATAAGGGCGTTCCGGAAATTAACTTTGACCGGTTACGGGAAATCGCGGCAGCTATTGATACGCCCTTGGTCTTGCATGGCGGATCTTCATCGGGGGATGAAAACCTGAACCGATGCGCCTTGAATGGAATAACAAAAATTAATATTTTTTCTGATTTCCTTAATGCAGCCATGAATGAAATCCAGGAACAAAAGCCCGATCATTACCTGAAGGTAAAGACTTCTGCCAAAGCAGGCGTGCAAAAATGCTTGAGACATTATTATGCTGTTTTTGCAACCAAGAAATAACCGGTGCCTATTTCTTACATGGACCGATTTTAAGAAAATACCGGGAAAAGAGGAAAAGCTATGAATAAACGCAAGATAAAGGCTCCTTTTCTGATTATTAATCCGAAATCTTATATCTATGGGGAAGAGAGCTTGGAATTAGCTAAAATTGCCGACCAATTGGCCAAGGAGTACAACATAGATGTTATGTTTACTGCTCAGTTAGTTGATATTCCGGCTATTGTTCAGCACACTTCTCAGCTCATTGTTACGGCTCAGCATATGGATGGAATCGTCCCGGGCAGAGGCATGGGGCATGTTTTGCCGGAGGCATTGAAACATGCCGGAGTTGCAGCGGTGGTATTAAATCACGCGGAATGTCCGCTAACGATGGCCAATTTAGATAAAGCTATGAGACGGGCCGATGAATTAGGGATCATTACAATCGTATGTGCCGACAGTATAGCGCAATGTAAAGCTGTGGCGCAGCTTAAACCGGATGTGATCATTTGTGAGCCGACCAGTTTAATCGGTACAGGACACACCAGTGATGACAGCTATATTCTTGAAACCAACGAAGCGGTGAAGGCGATTGATTCTTCCATATTAATTATCCAGGCGGCCGGTGTAAGTACCGGTGATGATGTGTACCGGGTAATTACGCAGGGAGCCGACGGCAGCGGTGGCACCAGTGGCATATTAAATGCTCCCAATCGAAAAGAAAAGATTCTTGAAATGATAAAGGCATTAAAAAGAACAGAAAAAGAAAGGATTGAATTGTCATGATCGTACATGGAGATACTTTAGTGGTCAAATCGAATGGAAATCGTCCGTCTTACCATGAAATTACCGAAGAGGTCCGCCGAATCATTGCCGAAAGCAAAGTGCAGGAGGGTATTGTAGTAGTAAGTACTCCTCACACTACCTGTTCCGTTTTTTTTGAGGAATATATGCATGACCGGAATTTTAACGGTGATGAAGTAATCCAGGTAGATCTGAATAGAATTTTGGATAAAATTATTCCCCGTTGTGTGACGGAAGGACAGTATGGCAGCCCGGGTCCTAAACATACCGAATTTGCCATGGGCCTAAATGATCCGAACTATCCTCCTGATCCCGGAACCTTGTTAAACACTGATGCTCATCTCAAAGCAACCTTGCTTGGTTCCAGTGAAACCTTTGTGATTCGTGGCGGAAAGCTAATGACCGGAACGGTTGGCTACATCTATTTTGTTGACTGGGATCAGAATAGAGCGCGTAATCGGAATATCTATATACAGGTTTTAGGGAAATAACAGAGAAAGTTAGAAGTAAATGAATAAGCCAGCCGGTTTCGGCTGGCTTATTGTGGTTATTTCTGAGCGTTCTCCATTTCACGGAATTTATTGGCCGAGCGAAGCATGGCTTCAGCGATGTTTCCTCTAAAGCCATTGGCAGAAAGGGCCAGTACTCCTTCAATTGTTGTACCGCCAGGCGAACAGACTGCATCTTTCAATGCTCCGGGGTGCTCGCCAGTTTCCAGCACCATTTTGGCGGCGCCTTCGACGGCTTTAGCAGCGAACAAATAGGAATCTTTGCGGGAAAGGCCCAAGGCCACGGCGGTATCCGCCATAGCCTCAATCAACATATAGACAAATGCCGGTGATGAGCCGCTGACAGAACCGACGGCGCTCATCAGGTCTTCCTTCACTTCTATTGCTGTACCGGAGCTATTGAAGAGTTTGTGAACATTTTGCTTTTCTACTTCTGTAATATTATCCGAGAAGGTGATGCCGGACATGCCGCAGCCAACCATAAGCGGGGTATTGGGCATGGCCCGCACCACTTTCAAGGGCTTGCCAAAGGCGGCGCGTATTGCTGCGATAGAATAGCTGGGGGCAATGGTGATAATGATTGAGTTTTCCTGGATACTTTCGCGGATTTCGCCGATAACAGCAGCATACATGTTAGGTTTGACAGCAAGCAGCAAAAGCTTTGCCTGCCGGGCAACGTCACAATTAGTCCTGGCTGTTTGGATTCCGTAGCTTTGGTGCAGCGCTTCCTGGCTTTCCGGACGGCCGGTATGTACGAGAATGTCGCTGCCTGTTAAATAGCCGCTTTTCAATACGCCGGCCACCATAGCCTCACCCATATGGCCGCAGCCGATAAAACCAAGTTCTTTCATAGATAAAACCTCCTTAAGGCTTTTGCAGAGTCATATTAGATAAAATATGGGAGAAAACGGGGATGTTTTGAATAAATCCTTATAGTGATTGTTTTATTACAAGTGTTCTTTTACGGAAGCGATTTGCTGTTTTCTAATCCGATAGTATGAGTATAGTACAAATTTGTAAATTAATAAAACAGATGTTTTTCATTGTTACCATTCATTTTATATCATAATAAAACGATACAATTTACACTTTCCCGATAAACGGACCAGACCTGGTATATTTTGAGATGGTATGGTATGTTTTGTCGATGATTGGTATACTTTGTAATAAGTAGAGGGCGCCTGAGTGCGGTGAAATCAGCAGTCTACAATATATACCTTGCTTGGCATGGTTTATGCTATTAAATAAGAGTGGAGGGGCATATGAAAGAATCACTTGATCAGCTGCTTGCAACGGAAGATAAGAAAAAACCGTATACTGACGAACAGCTTGCGCAATTGCTGGGGATGAAAAGAGAGCAGGTTACGGGCTTGCGGCGGCAATATGGTATTGCTGATTCACGTACGCGGCGAAAACCTGTTCTGATGGCCGCATTAAAGAACATATTGCAAAAAAGTCCGCAGATCTCCGAACGGGATCTGACACAGCATTTGCGAAGCGGCGGCTTTGACATTTCGCGGTTTGCGATTCGCGAATACCGTAAAGAATGCGAACAGGTACCGCAGAAAAAAACGCAGCCGGCCCAATTGGTGCGAGAGGAAGCAGTGCTGGCAGGCGCGAAGCAGCCGGAGGGAACAAACATAACCAGTGATGTGTTTGCCCATTTTATCGGTTGGCAGGGTAGTTTGAAAACCATTATTGAACAGGCCAAAGCTGCCATTTTCTATCCGCCCAAAGGTCTTCATACCTTGATTTTGGGAGAACCGGGAGTCGGAAAAAGCGATTTGGCCGAAGCCATGTATCAATACGCCAAAAGTGTACAGCGGATTTCGCGGCAGGCGCCGTTTGTTTTCTTTAACTGCGCTGACTATGTTAATAACCCGCAATTGCTGATGGCTCAGCTATTCGGTTATATCCGCGGTGCTTTTACCGGTGCGGCAGCCGATAAGGAAGGACTGGTTGAAAAGGCGAATGGCGGGATTTTATTCTTAGATGAAGTTCATCGTTTACCGCCGGAGGGACAGGAACTTTTATTTTATCTAATGGATAAAAATTGTTTTCGCCGCTTAGGCGAGACCGAATTGGTCCGACACGCGTCGGTTATGATCATCGCGGCAACTACGGAAAACCCGGACTCTTCGCTGCTCATCACCTTTCGCCGCCGCATTCCCATGTTGATTGAAATTCCTTCTTTGGCAGTCCGTCCATTTAATGAACGCTTTGAGCTGATATCGGCCTTTTTCGCCCTGGAAGCCATGCGGACAAAAAACTCAATCGAGATTGATGCGGAAACCCTACGGGCCTTACTGCTGTTCGAGTGTCCGGGCAATATTGGACAATTATTAAGCGTCATTCAGGTGTCCTGCGCGCGAGCTTTTTTGAACCATGTAATCAATCAGAAGAACATAATCCGTATTACCGCTGAGGATTTGCCGGCCTATGCGCGTAAAGGCCTGTTAAAGATTCAAAATCGTCAGGATATTGAACAGCTAATCAAGGGAAAGCTTATTGTCCATCCCGACCATACCGTTCAGGAAGCGAAGGAGACGGAAAATATATATTCCCTCTCGTCGTCCATTTATCAGTATATTGAAGAGCGCTATCAGGATTTGCAAAACAAAAATATGAGCGACGAAACCATCAATTGCATCATTGGTGATGAACTGGAGGTTCGTTTTAAAACAATCATCAAACATATTGAAACCAATGTCCGGCCGGTTTTAAAAACTGATCTGGTGAAAATTGTCGGGCAACAAGTGTTTGATGTGTGTGAAAAAATCCAGAAGCTGCTATCCCCTGAATTGCAGCTCGCCGGGGACAAACTGTTCTATTGTCTGGCGATTCATTTGAAAACGACGCTGGATCGTTTGGAAGAAGGGCGGATGGTCGTCAATCCCCATTTGCAGACGATAAAGAAAGAGCACCGCCATGAATATGAAACGGCGCAAAAAATGGTTTCGATCATGGAGAAGGAATTGCAATTGCGGTTTCCCGAGGATGAAATCGGGTTTGTGGCTATGTATCTGGTGACCTTTGCCAACCAGACGGAACGACTGGAAGAAGGCCGAGTAGGTATTGTGATTATTTCTCATGGCCATGTTGCCGAAGGAATGGCTGACGTTGCCAACCGGCTGTTAGGTGTTGTGCATGCCAAGAGTGTGGAAATGTCATTGGATGAAAGCCCGGAAAACGCACTGGAACGGGTTTTGGATATGGCAAAGTCGGCAGACGAGGGAAAAGGGGTCCTGCTCTTAGTTGATATGGGATCGCTTGTTACCTTTGGGGAATTGGTTACTCAAAAGACAGGCATTAAGACAAGGGTAATCTCGCGGGTGGATACCGTACTGGCCATTGAAGCGGTGCGCAAGGCCGCGCTACAGCAAATGACACTGGATGAACTGGCCGGCTCATTGGAGGAAAACCCCCGTTATGTTTCCCGGCTGGGGCTTAAAAAGGATAAATCGCAAACTAAGCCTAAAGTGCTGATAACTGTTTGCATTACCGGTGAGGGGGCGGCCTTGAAAGTTAAGGAATTGATTGAATCATTGCTGCCGGAGCTGCCTGAACAAATTGAAATTATGTCGTTTGGCGCTATTCAGGGGAATTTGCACCAGGTTATTCAGGATGTACAACGAACGAAAGCGGTGCTTGCCGTTATCGGAACGGTGGACCCGGCCTTACCGCAGGTGGCTTTTATTTCTATTGAGGAACTTGTCAAAGGTGATGGCATTCAAAGAATCAGAGCGCTGCTGGAGGGTGGATGTTTTGTTGCGGCTAATTCCGGAGGAGCCCATGAATATACCCTGCAAGAATTGCTGGTGCCTGAGCTT
Source organism: Propionispora hippei DSM 15287 (assembly GCF_900141835.1). NCBI lineage: Bacteria > Bacillati > Bacillota > Negativicutes > Selenomonadales > Sporomusaceae > Propionispora > Propionispora hippei. Next base: position 18,780 of record NZ_FQZD01000017.1, read on the forward strand.
GTGCTGGTGCATCCTGCTGTACAGGGGAAAGAAGCGGTGTTGCAAAGCTTAAGCGATTTATTGATCGGGCAGCAACATGTGCATGAAAATTTTTTGGAAGGCGTTTATCAAAGAGAGATTTTGCGTCCTACCTATATGGGGAATGGGGCGGCGATGCCTCACACAGACCCTTCTTTTGTAAAAAAACCGGGGCTTGCTATTGCTAAACTTGCAACCCCGATTGATTGGAACGGCAAACCGGTTCAGCTTGTTTATATGCTGGCCTTAACCGAGGAGTGTCAGACGATGATTAAAGAGTTATACAGTCTTATTTGTTCTCAGGATTTTTTATCGGCGGTTCAGCAGGTAAAAACACCCGAGCAATTTATAGCAGCAGTGCACAACTATGGGGAGAAGGGATGAGTCCAATGAATGGAAAAGAAGCTTTTGCTTTGGTGCCGGAATTGGTTCTGGTAGGGATTGAAGCCAGTACCCGGTGTGAAGTATTGGCAACAATGAGCAGCAATTTATTCCGTCAGGGATATGTGCAAGAATCGTATATCCAGGCTATTCAAGAACGGGAAATCCACTATCCCACCGGCTTGCCGGCGGCTGAAATCGGAGTGGCCATTCCCCATACCGATGCCGTTCATGTGAATAGGGCCGCTGTATCCATCGGTATTTTGAAAAAACCGGTATTGTTTCAGATGATGGGAAACCCGAATCAGATTGTCGAGGCGGAGATTATTTTCATGCTGGCGATCAAGGAACCGCAAGAGCAGATCAATATGCTGCAAAAACTTTCCTCTCTCTTTCAAAACCACACTCTGCTGCGTAACTTACGTAAGACCGTGAAGCGGGAACAGGCGGTATCGCTGCTTAACCAGGCATTGCAAATAGGAGCCTGACGGACAAAATCCATATAAGGAGGTGAAATTCATGAGTAAACGTGTTGCGATTGTTTGCGGTACAGGAATTGCTACGTCAACGATTGTTGCGGAAAAAGTCAAGAAGGGACTGCAAAAGCGGGGCGTTACCGCGGATATTTTTCAGTGCAAAATCATTGAATTGGCCAGCCATGCGGCCAATATCGACTTGGTTGTGTCGACAACATTTGTGAATAATAAGCTTTCTGTTCCGGTCATCAGTGCCATCAATCTTATTACCGGTATCGGTGAGGAAGAAGTTTTGGATCAGATTGCGGAGCATCTGCGCTAAAGATACCCCGGGATAGTAAGCGTTGCGGCAATTCTCCGGGTGGTTATCGTTAATGGTTTTATAATATTTTGGAGGTGTAATGAATGGACGCAATTAAGTTTATTTTGGACCTCGGCGCTACCGTTATGTTACCCATTATTATCTTTTTATTGGGCTGGGGACTTGGGCAGAAGCCCGGTCAGGCTTTTCGTTCCGGGATTACCATTGGAGTGGGGTTTATCGGTATTAATTTAGTTATTGGTTTGTTAGTCAATAGCATTGGTCCGGCCGCCCAAGGTATGGTCACCAAAATGGGCATCGAGCTTAATGTGATTGATGTAGGCTGGCCGGCGGCGGCAGGGATTGCCTTTGCCTCCAAAGTTGGTGCATTTATCATTCCTATTGGCCTGGCCGTTAACTTCATCATGCTGTTGACCCGGACGACGAAAACCGTGAATGTCGACCTATGGAACTTCTGGCATTTCGCTTTCACCGGAGCCATGGTCAATGTATTGACCGGCAGTTTTTTAATGGGTTGTATTGCGGCAGCCATTAACGTAGTTATTGTATTAAAGCTGGGCGACTGGACGGCGCCGATGATCCAGAAATTCTACGGTATCCCAGGCATTTCGCTGCCTCATGGGTTTTCAGCAGCCTATGTGCCGATTGCTATTCCCTTAAATGCACTTTTCGATAAAATACCTGGGTTAAATAAGATTGATCTGGATACCGATGTAATCCAGGAAAAGTTTGGCGTGATTGGCGAGCCGGTCATTCTGGGGTTGGTGCTGGGTGCCGCTCTGGGCGGCTTTGCCGGCTTCGGTATAAAAGAAATTCTGCAGTTAGCCATGGCAATGGCCGGAGTCATGTTCTTAATGCCACGAATGGTTAAGGTGTTAATGGAAGGCTTGATGCCTGTTTCCGAAGCGGCCAGAATATTCTTCCAGAAACGCTTCTCCGGGCGGGAATTTTATATCGGACTGGATTCGGCTATTGCCGTAGGCCACCCGGCTGCGATTACCACCGCTATTATATTGGTGCCTATCTGCATCCTTCTGGCTATTATTATTCCGGGCAACCGGGTGCTGCCATTTGGTGATTTGGCAACCATTCCGTTTATGGTGGCCATGGTCGCTCCCGTCTGCCGCGGTAATGTGTTCCGGTCAGTTATTATTGGTGCTATCGTAATTGCCGTAGGACTATTGATTGCCACCAACATTAGCGCACTGCATACCACGGCCGCTATTGACGCCGCCTTTAAATTCCCGGCCAACGCCACTTCCATTTCTTCCTTGTGCGACGGAGCCAATCCGCTGACCTGGATTTTGGTAAAATTATTTTCTTTCCTGTAGCCTTTGTCAAATTTTGCGGGTAGTAAGCTAGGAATAACGAAACCGGCACCATCTTATAGTTAAGGTGGTGCCAGTTTATCTATTGGAATAGAAGATGCAGCGTAAGTTGTTTCTGAGGTATTGAACATTAAAAAAGAGTCCCATAAAAATGATAGGAGGAAAAGAAAGAAGACCTTTTCAGGGCCTCTTTATGCTTGTATGCCTGTCCGCACTGTATGAAAGCTAGAGTATTCCGGCTGGCGATGCTGATTTCATGCCGCCCGGGTATTTAATAGACGCCGATACTGCAGGTATTGTAGGTTCTCTTGCCTTTAGCTTAAGAAAAGCATAACTTTTGTCATTTTAATACTTTTCTCGCAAGGCTTTTGTCGAGAGTTGCTGGATAAAAATTCCCATTAGATAATGCAGCGGATACGAAAAGTATGATACTATAGAAGTGGATATTTCCCGAGAAATAATCTGCAGAAACGCAAAAAAATACTCAGATAGGTAGGTAGACTGATGGACGAAATGTGGAAAAAGCTTCAAAACGGGACAGATATACGGGGGATTGCCATTTCGGCTGAAGGCAAAGCGGTAAATCTTACGGAGGATAAGGTCAGGGCTATTGCCTACGGCTTTATTACCTGGTTGTCGGCTAAGACGAAAAAGAATACTGGCGATTGTAAAGTGGCGATTGGTATGGATTCGCGCTTGTCAGGGCCGGCTTTAAAAGCTGCACTGATTGAAGGGCTTACCGGGGAAGGTTGCCAGGTGTATGACTGCCAATTAGGGACGACGCCGGGAATGTTTATGACTACCGTATTGGATGAATATAGCTGTGACGGAGCCATCATGGTTACTGCCAGCCATTTGCCTTTTTACTATAACGGACTGAAGCTATTTACCAAAGCGGGAGGCTGTGAAAAGGAAGATATTCAGGCTCTGCTGGAGCTTGCCGCCCAGGGGAGCACAGGGACCGGAAGCGGTAAGGGCACGGTGCAGGCGGCCAACCTGATTGATTCTTATGCGAAGGTATTGGTCGATACGATCCGTCAGGGCGTTAATTCCAAAGTCAATTACGAAAGACCGTTACAAGGCTGCAAAATTGTTGTAGATGCCGGAAACGGGGCCGGCGGTTTCTTTGCCGGCAAAGTATTGCAGCCCTTAGGGGCTGATACGACAGGCAGTCAGTTTTTGGAGCCTGACGGTCATTTCCCCAATCATGCGCCTAATCCGGAGAATCCGGCGGCCATGGAAGCCATTAAAACGGCTGTATTAAGGAATAAGGCCGATTTGGGCATCATTTTTGACACCGATGTGGACCGGGCGGCCGTAGTCAGCTCCGACGGCGCCGAAATCAACCGTAACGCCTTGATTGCCTTACTGGCCGCTATCGTGCTGAAAGAACATCCTCAATCCTATATTGTAACAGACTCAATAACCTCCACCGGGCTGGGAGAGTTTATTGGGCAACTAGGCGGAGTGCATCACCGTTTTAAACGGGGCTACAAGAATGTGATCAATGAGGCGAAGCGCTTAAATCAGGAAGGCAAAGAAAGTCATCTAGCCATTGAAACTTCCGGCCATGCCGCTTTAAAAGAAAATTATTTCCTCGATGACGGAGCCTATCTTATCGCTAAAATACTGATTACCATGGCAACTTTGCGCGAGCAGGGGCTGGAAATCCAGAGCTTGATTAAGGATCTGAAAGTTCCCAGCGAAAGTGTTGATTTCCGGCTTGGTATTACGGTAGACGCTTTTAAAGAATATGGTACGGAGGTTATTCAGACTATTGAGGAGTATGCGAAAACGATGGAGGGCTGGAGTCTGGTGCCCAATAATTATGAAGGAGTCAGGATCGCCGACAGCACCCCAGCCGGACAGGGCTGGTTCTTATTGCGGCTGTCGTTGCATGAGCCGGTATTGGCATTGAATATTGAGTCGGATGTACCTGGCGGGGTAGCCGTCATGCTAAATAAGCTTACCCCTTTCTTTAAAAAGTTTGAAAAACTGGTTTATTCGTTTCACTAATAACAGGTAAAGGCGAGGCCGTCAGACATCCCCAAGCCTGTTTTGGGATGAAAGGACCCTCTCGGCAGAACCTGCTGGGAGGGCCCTTTTTGACAGGTTATGACTTGCATTTTTGCTGAAAATAAGGTAAAATAAATCAACTAACAACTTTTTTTTTGAATAAGGTTGTTAGTTGATGAATCTAATTTTGATAATTATATAAAACCAGGGACAGTTGATTAGTCGTATTAGTTAAGATGGAGTCTTTAATAAAGGCTTCATTTTTTTCATCTATCGTCAACATGTAATGACTTTTTAAGAAAGGAAGTGTGGTGTATGGAAAAGATTCGTATTGGGTTATTTGGCTTTGGAAAGACAGGCAAAATTATAGCTAATGAATTCTTGCGGAACGATTCATTTTTGCTTGAATGGGTTGTTCGTAAAGGTTATGAAAGTCATCATAAATATGCCAGTCGTTTGCTGGGCTATGAATTTGAGGCAGGCGATATATACTCCATGACGGATATTACAGACACTTTCTTTCTGGAAAGAAAGGTAGATGCTATTGTTGATTTCTCCAGTGCGGCCGGAGTTTATGAATATCGGACGGCAGCTGAACTTAAAATTCCTATTGTATCGGCTATCTCAAAATATGGCGAAGCGGAACTGAAGCAGTTGCGGGAATACGCTAAATCCACGGCAGTGCTGTATTCTCCTAATATTACACTGGGAATTAATGTACTGTTGGTGGCGGCTCAGGTATTGCAGAAGATTGCTCCTCATGCAGATATTGAAATTGTCGAGGAACACTTTGGTGAAAAAAAGGAAGTTTCCGGTACGGCGAAAAAAATAGCCGAAGCACTGAATTTAGACGCCGCGCGACATGTACATTCTATTCGGGTTGGCGGAATTGTCGGCAATCATCAGATTGTTTTTGGTATGCCTAATCAGACCATCCGTTTATCCCACGAGAGTGTATCACGGGCTGCCTTTGGTCAAGGGGCAATTTTTGCAGTAAAGCATATTATCAATCAGCCTATAGGGATGTATCATATGGAAAATATCATTGCAGATATGTTCCGTAATCATATTCCTGTTTATTAATCAGTGTAAAAAGCTTAGTTAAATAAAGCTCTTCCCCCAAACGCAAACTATGGTATAATGCCCTTAGATAAAAAAGAAGGCCAACCGGTGGAAAACGATTGACCTTTTCTCCACAAATTTGTGGAGGGATTGCAGCGATATCATTATACCAATTTGGTAAAGAAAAATGTATAAAAAATGTAAAAAAAAATGTAAAAAAGATGAAACAGCCTTCTGACTAGGACAAGCAGCAAAGGCAAGGGGGAATGTTTGTGGAATTTTTAAAGAAGCTATGGAACATGCTTTGGATCACTGTGGCGGTATTTTTGCTGGTGGTTTTTCTAACGGCAGCCAGAATGGCCTTCTTTGACACGTATATTCAAAACGATTTAAAAAATAATGTGATATATAAAAGCATAATCGACGAAAACAATAAAAACCACCAATAGCAGCTATCTTACGGTGTTCCGTTATTTTGCCGCAGGAAACAGTCCGGAATTTCTATTTGGTTGGAAAACCTATTCGTTTTTAATCATATCAGTGATACACTTATGTTAGATGGCCGGGGATTGGCGCAACCCCGGCTTTTTTATTGGAACAAACCGGTTATAAAAATAAAAATGATGAATTTTAGCAAGGATTATGGCGTTATTTGGTGAAAAATGATTTATTTAGATAAAATTTACATATGATATTGTATATTTTCTCTAATTGGATACTTTTTGATATTTTAAAGGAAATAGGACTTTTGCACTGGTTGCCGGGACTATGGTACTATTATGTAAAAGAATATAAGGGGGCTGGAGAATTTGGGCAAAAGCAGATGTCGGTGCGGCGGTAATAAGTATGAGACAGTGGATATTACACCTGTTGGCTTGGCAGATAAAAGGTGTTTCACCCGGTGTTCCAGATGTGGGCTGGTAGTGACCGTATCTAATTGTCAGAGTCCTGTGAAAGAAGCATCCCCCCAGTCTTTTCTTCATCTGTTTCGTAGTGCCTGGAGCAGCATCCGGTAAGATACAGAGAGCCTTCGGGCTCTTTTTTATGTAGAGAACGGTTTAGCCTCCTTCTGACAGGCGGTTCTCCGGGCATGTTAAGCCGGTAACGGAAACTTGACAGGAGTTGTTTGGCACCGGCCGATCGAAGAAGGTGTTTTTTGACAAACAACGCAAAGGGCAGTACAATAAGGAAAGATTGTTCACGCATGCAGGGCGTGCTTTTTTTTGCATGTTCCGAAAGAGGCAGACTTGTTTTGCGTACAAACGGGATGGTGGTCTTGCTGAAGGCAGTCCTTGCTGGAGTTTCCCAGTGAATGCCTTACGCGGGAAGGAGAATGGTACATGGAAAGGGCTGATGGCGATCATGGTGACAGTTAGAGAGAAAGTTCGGTTTGTTGAGACGGACATGATGGGAGTGGTTCATCATGCCAATTATTTTCGCTGGTTTGAGATGGGACGGGTTGAGTTTTTACGTCAAGCCGGGATTTTATTGCTGGATTTAATGGCTGACGGGATTGTGTTTCCGATTACCGAGGTGAACTGCCAGTACCGCGCCTCTGCCAGGTTTGATGATTATATATTGATTGAGACAATTCCCAAAGTGCTTTCTAAGGCGAAGATGGAGTTTACTTACCGGGTTATACGGGAGCGGGACGGAATATTGCTGGCTGAAGGGTATACGCAGAATGTATTTACCGATACTAATGGAAAAATAGTGCGACTGTCCGGCCGGTATTATGAGTTATTGCAGGCGGCGCAAAATAAGACAGAGAGCTTGTAAGTATAGCAGTATATCTCGCAGTGGAGCCGGTCGGGCTGCATTGGTTGTTGGCTGATAATTCCTTAATTAGGTTAGGGCGTGTCTTCAAATTATCCGAAACGATTCCTAGCGGTGCTTTTTGGGCCAGACTTCATTAAAATCTTTTGAAATAGGGGCCGCTATTCCTGCAAAATTTCGTGTGCCCTTTAGGGTATAACTCGTCTGGCGCAAAAATCCCTCGCCATAAATCATTCCGTTATTTTGAAGGCACACCCTAGTTAATTTGCAGGAATTTGGTAAGAATACATAGAAACTCTTGGTATAAAAAGGCGTAGATCAATAGCAGATCATGGCGAACCAGGCGAATTATTGCCGGGTATAGCCAAAACAAATAGAAAATGGGGGCCAGGTTGTGGATTTCTTAAATGTGATTGTAGTGTTGGCAATAGTGCTGATTTTAGCGGTTTGGCTGTATATTGCCCGTCAGGGTGATGCCGAATTTGAATTTTTGGTAGATCAGCGTACGAAGTTTACATTGACCGAAGCTAATGAAGTGATGGCGGCGTTTACCTGCCGAGTTCCTTTTATCAACAAGGGAACGCAGGATGGAACCATCATGGATGCTTATACGCGGCATCTGCTGCCCTATGAGCAGTATGACGGAGTGGAAGTTGTTTCCCGTCTGGCGCTTGAAACGGCGCCGCGTACCGATGCATACTGGGAAGCGCTTATTGTACCGTTTGGTACGGGCCAGGCTGTGGATGTGACACTGATCCTGACTGCAAAGAATAAGGATATTGCCAGGACGCTGCCGGACATGGTGGACATGTCGCTGGATATTGTGTACCAGGTAGTGGCCCGCAGTGAATGGTATCTTGCCAAAGGATCGCGGCTTTATATTGACGCCGCCGAGTTGCGGCAGGCCTATGAAGCGGGACAAAAGGCGCAAGCCTAGATATTAGGAGGCAGACACACATGGCTGAACTTGAATTGATACCGGTTCGTACCCGGTTGTTGACACATAAGGATAATATTGTAGATGCCATTGAGGAATATGCAAAACAGAACATCGGACCCCATGATATCGTTTCAGTAGCGGAAAGCGTAGTTGCTATTACGCAGGGACGGCTGGTGCGTCCGGAGGAAATGAAAGTTTGCTTTTTGGCGAAAATATTAAACCGGTTTGTACCGCAAAAGGGCAGTTTGTCCAGCGTCTACGGCATGCAGGCGGCGATGGACGCCGAAGGAAAATGGCGCGTGTTATTCGCTATGATCATGGGCGTGCTGGCTAAACTGGTCGGTAAAAACGGTGTTTTTTATGAAATGGCCGGCGAACAGGCGGCGCTGATTGATGATGTGACAGGGACTATGCCGCCGTTTGACAAGCATTTGGTCTATGGACCGAAGAATCCGCAGAACGTGGCGGAGGAAATCAAAACGCGCCTGGGTTGTTACGGCGCGGCAGTAGCCGATGTAAACGATTTGAAACGGGCTGCTGTATTAGGTGTGTCCAGCGGATTGGACCCTAAGAAATTGGCCAGAATTTTAATTGATAATCCTTTTGGCAACGCGTCACAGCGTACACCGATTGTTATTGTTAAAAACTATGCGTTGCTGGAAGCTGCCGGCAGTGGTGAAGCGTAAATAGACAGCGCCATGGCGTTTTTCGGCAAAGCAGCTTTAACAGCCCGGCGTGCCGGGCCTATGGTATGAAAGACCGGAAAAAGAGGATAGACTAGACTATCCTCTTTCTTATCTCCCGGCGGGGAATTTGCAACTAGGAGAGTTAGGGCATGGCAAATATTGCGATTACGACTACCGTTCCCGTTGAAATCATTTTGGCGGCCGGATATATTCCGGTGGATTTGAATAATATCTTTATTACCAATCAGCGAGCCGTTCGGCTGGTGGAGGCGGCGGAAGAGGCCGGTTATCCCCGCAATTTGTGCGGCTGGATCAAGGGTTTATATTCGGTCGTGCTGGAGGGGGATTTTGAACAGGTTATTGCCGTTACCCAGGGTGACTGCAGCAATACTCATGCCTTAATGGAGACCTATGAACTGGCCGGAATAGAGACCATTCCCTTTGCCTATCCCTTTGACCGGGACTATGATTTGCTAAAACTGCAGATGGATAAATTGATAACCCGTCTGGGCACCGACTGGGCTGCGGTCGATCGGGTGAAAAAACGGCTTGATGTTATACGGAAAAAGGTGGCGAAGCTGGATGAGCTAACCTGGCAGGATAATGTAGTGAGCGGCTTTTATAATCATTTATATCAGGTTTCCTGCAGTGATTTCAACGGCAACCCCGATGAATTTGAAGCCGATGTGGACTGTTTTCTTAAGGAGGCAAGGCAGGCGGCGGAAAGAACGGAGGATGTCCGGCTGGCCTATATCGGTGTGCCGCCGATTTTTACCGATCTATACGGGTATATTGAGCAGCAAGGGGCGAGAGTGGTTTTTAACGAAGTGCAGCGCCAGTTTTCCATGCCTTTTGAAGCACAGGACATTGTGGAACAATACCGGCTTTACACCTATCCATACGGCGTATTCGGCCGGATTCGTGATATCCGGGCGGAACTGGAGCGCCGCAATATTGACGGCATTTTGCATTATGTGCAGAGTTTTTGCTACCGTCAGATTGAAGATATGATTTTCCGTGAAAAGCTCGATATACCGGTGTTGACGATCGAAGGTGATAAACCGGGTAAACTGGATGCCCGGACCAAACTGCGCATCGACAGCTTTCTGGAAATGTTGAGGTGAGTGATTATGCTGTGCGGGATTGATTTAGGCAGCCGCAGCGTCAAGCTCGTCCTGGCTGACGAAGCCGGCCTTCAGGATAAGCACGTGTTTGAAACCGTTCAATTTTATCGTGAATACGGTACCCGTAAGGAAGCGGGGCTGGTGATTGATTTTGCCGCTTTAGGGTTTGAACGGGTGGAGGCTGTGGTAGCCACCGGCTATGGGCGCAATACCATACAAATTGCCGGGGCCACCGTGATACCTGAACTGAAGGCCCATGCCCTGGGGGCGGTATACCAGACGGGTCTGACTGATTTTACCCTGCTTGATCTGGGCGGTCAGGACAGCAAGGTGATTAAGGTGAAAAAAGGTAAAATGATTGACTTTGAAACAAATGACAAATGCGCGGCCAGTACCGGCCGTTACTTGGAAAACATGGCTGCCGTGCTGGGCATAGATGTTGCCGAACTAAGCCGGTATGAGGCTGACCCGGTAGAGCTGAACACAACCTGCGCGATTTTTGGCGAGTCCGAATTGATTGGCCGTATTGTGGAAGGTCATAGCACGGCGCAACTGGCAGCAGGCGTCAATTATTCCATTGTCAGACGGATAAAACCGATGTTAAGGGCCTTGGTTGGCGGCACGCTCGTATTTACCGGCGGTGTGGCTCAGGGCAGCGGCATTCGGAAGATGCTCGAGCGGGAACTGGGCGTGCCTGTGGTTGTTCCGGCGTTCCCCCAGCTTAACGGGGCTATCGGCTGCGTCTGCCATGCTCAGGAAAAGAGGCGGTAATATGCTGGTGGGAATTGATGTAGGCGGTACGTTTACCGATGCGGTTATTGTGAAGGACAGACAAGTGCTTGTGCAGACCAAAGTACCGACAACTCATGGGAATTTACTGTCCGGCATTCTTGCGGTGCTGGATCAGGTGCTGGAGGGTGTGGATCGCCGGGCGATCGAGCGGATTTCCCTTTCGACCACCATTGTGACCAATGCTTTGATCGAAAATAAAACTGATCGGGTGGGGCTTGTCCTAATTCCCGGTCCGGGGTTGGATATTGCCGGGTATGTGCCGCAAGAGCCGGTTATCTTAACCGGTTATACCGACCACCGCGGCCGGAAACGGTTAGCTCTGGCCGAAAGCGAGCTGGTTAAGGCAGCGCAAAAGCTGGCGTCCTATAAGGTATTGGCCGTGTCCGGCAAATTCGCCGTGCGTAATCCCGAGCAGGAAATGCTGGCAGCCGGTACGCTTAGGAAAGCCAATCATCCCCGCCATATAAGTCTGGGAGCCGGAATGGCCGGAACGCTGAATTTTTTGCGGCGGACCAATTCCGCTTATTATAATGCGGCGGTGTGGCGGGTATTTCAAGCGTTTGCCCAGGCGGTGGAAACCGCCTTGCTGCAGCGGGAGATTACGGCGCCTGTTTATATCCTGAAAGCCGACGGGGGAACATTGCCTTTGGCGGCGGCAAAAGAATTGCCGGTTGAGTCTATCTTTACCGGCCCGGCGGCCAGTGTGCTGGGGATCATGGCTTTGGCGGCGCCGGAAGTACCGGCGGTATCGCTGGATATTGGCGGTACGACGACCGATATTGCCTTATGGCAGGAAGGAAGGCCCTTATTTGCCTCCCGGGGAGCGGCTGTTGCCGGCTATCCCACGGCCGTGCGCGGTTTTCGGCTGAGTTCGGTGGGAATTGGCGGTGACAGTCTGGTTCGCCGGGAAAATGGCGAATTGAAAATTGGACCAATGCGTCAAGGGGCGCCCATGGCTTTGGGCGGACCGGCGCCTACCGTCAGTGATGCTCTGGTTGTGGCTCAAAAAGTGCAGCTAGGGGATGCCGGTCAGGCCCAAGCCGCTATGCAACAGGTAGCAGCTGCCGGTCAGACGCCCGCTGCAGCGGCGGAAGAAGTGCTGGCAGCGACGGCTGGGTGTATCTGCCAGGCTATTGAGCGGATGCTTGCCGAGCAGGCTGCCGAACCGGTATATCGGGTAGCAGATATTGTACATGGCGAATTGTTCACGCCCCGCTTATTGATCGGTGTCGGTGGCGCCGCCGGCGGTCTGGTACCGCTGGTTGCCGATTCGCTGGGACTGGAATGTCGCATACCCGACGGGGCGCAGGTGGCCAATGCCATTGGTGCTGCTGTAGCCCGACCGACGCTGGATATTACTTTCCGGGCCGATACGGAGCAAGGCTATTATACGGTGGCGGAAATGGGCGAGCGTGGCTCACTGACTGTCAAACCGTTCGGTATGAGCGAGGCCCGGCGACTGGCTGAAAAAAGTCTGGCCGAACGGGCCGCGCAGGCAGGAGTTGACCTGGCTGACAGTGAAGCTGTCTATGCGGAAGAATTCAACATGGTCAGAGGCTTCCATACGGCAGGCAAACTGATTACGTTGCGTATGCAAATTAAACCGGGAGTTTTAAGTACGATTGACGGCATAAGCGACCGGAGGTAAGGGAAATGGGTAAAAATAAGCTTGGGTTAGTTTTTTTTCCGGCCTTTGACTGGGCGATCAGTCCAAGCCATCCGGAACGGGAAGAACGGCTCTTATATACGCGGGACCAGATACTGGAGGAGGGACTTTTAGACTTGCCCGGTATTGTGGAATATAAGCCGCGCATGGCAGACTTGAAAGATATCGAAATGGTTCATATCGGAGTACCCGACCTTAAGTCGCTGCTGACTGATGCTCATTTAGTCGCTGCCGGCGGCGTGATGACGGCAGCCGATGCGGTCATGCGGCAGGAGGTGAAACGGTCCTTTGCGCTGGTCCGGCCGCCGGGACATCATGCCATGCGGGTGGTACATGGTATCCGGGGTTTTTGCACCATTAATACGGAAGCTGTCATGGTAGAATATGTGCGCCGGCGGTATGGCATACGACGGGTTGCTATTGTGGATACCGATGTTCATCATGGTGACGGAACGCAGGATATTTTCTACCATGACCCGGATACGCTATTCATCTCATTTCATCAGGACGGACGCACTTTATATCCGGGGACCGGCTTTGTCGAGGAAGCCGGCAGTCCGGCGGCGTTTGGCACAACAATCAACCTGCCGCTGCCGCCGGGAGCCACCGACGAGGATATCCACTATGTGCTGGATCAGGTGGTGCTGCCAATCTTGAATGATTTTAAGCCGGACATGATTATTAACTCGGCCGGGCAAGATAATCATTACAGTGACCCACTGGCCAACATGGCTGTTACGGCGCAGGGCTATGCCCGTCTGGCCGACAAGCTTAAGGCTGATATGGCCGTATTGGAAGGCGGCTATTCCATTGAGGATGCGCTGCCGTACGTCAATGCAGGAATCATTCTGGCTATGGCGGAATTGAATTATCATAAGGTAGTTGAACCGGATCCCTTGACTAATAAGCGGCAGACCAGCGATTCGCAACGACAGGCGTACGTTCGAAAATTGACGGAACACTGGCTGAAGGTTTGGCCGCGCCGGGAGGAGCTTTCCCGGCAATTATGTAAGGAGGCTGGGGAGTTTTGGCACCGCAGCCGCAGCATCTATTATGACGAAAGCGGCATTAGCGAGAGGCAGACGGAAAAAGTACGGCTTTGCCCCGACTGTTCAGGCTATTTTACTTTGGGGACAGCGGTAGAAGGCTGGCAGGAACGGGACCGGTCGGCTTTTGCCGCCGCAATAACGAAGGATGCCTGCCCGGCTTGCCGCCGTGCCGCCAAGGATGCGGTGCTGGCGGCGAAAAAGCGGGGAGAATACCGGTACTATTTGCTACAGGATAAGCAGCACTGGGAAGTAGAAAAATTATGATGGCGGTGACGAATTTGAAACGGATTGACGGACGAAGTATGGATGAAATGCGTGTGGTGAAAATTACGCGCAATTATTTAAAATATGCGGAAGGTTCGGTGCTGATTGAAATCGGCAATACGAAGGTAATCTGTGCGGCGACAGTGGAGGAAAAAGTGCCTCCATTTATGAAGGGAACCGGTGAGGGCTGGATTACGGCGGAGTATTCCCTGCTGCCCCGTTCCACGCAGACCCGTAATATCCGTGAGGCGGCCAAAGGAAAGATTACCGGCCGTACCCATGAAATTCAACGGTTAATCGGCCGGGCCATGCGCAGCGTGGTAGACTTAAAGGCATTGGGAGAACGAACGATTTGGCTGGACTGCGATGTTCTGCAGGCTGACGGCGGCACCCGGACAGCGGCCATTACCGGTGCGTTTATCGCCATGGTTGATGCGGTAAATACCATCTATAAGCAAGACAAGGCTTTTCCGGTCAGGGACTTCCTGGCGGCAATCAGCGTAGGCGTCATTGGCAGCGAAACAGCCCTGGATCTTTGCTATGAAGAGGATTCTCATGCCGCCGTGGATATGAATCTGGTAATGACCGGCAGCGGTACCTTTGTCGAGGTGCAGGGAACGGGAGAAAAAAGCGATTTCAGCCGCCAGCAGTTGAATGAAATGCTGAATTACGGTGAAAAAGGCATCCATGCATTGATTGATTACCAAAAGGACATTCTGGGGCCGCTGGCCTGGAAGGTAGGGCGTGAACCGTGAAAGAGATAGTGATTGCCAGCTATAATAAAGGGAAGGTCGCCGAGTTTAAGAAAGCCTTGGCTCATTTGCCGGTTACCGTACTTTCCCTGGCCGACTTTGACCGTATTCCGGAGGCAGTGGAAAAAGGCAGCACGTTTGCCGAGAATGCGGTGCTAAAAGCGCGGCATTATCAGGAATATACGAAAAAGGCCTGCCTGGCCGACGATTCGGGGCTGGCAGTGGTTGCTTTAAACGGAGCACCGGGGGTGCTTTCCGCCCGGTATGCCGGAGAACAGGCTTCAGATACCCAAAATAACGAAAAGCTGCTGGCCGCTATGCAGCGGATAACTGACCGTCAGGCGCGGTTTTGCTGTGTACTGGCTTTTTTGGATACCGATGGCACGCTTTTGACGACCGAAGGCTATTGTGAGGGAGTACTTCTTCAGGCGCCGCGGGGAACGGGCGGCTTTGGCTATGATCCCTTGTTTTTTATCCCGGCTTTAAACAAAAGCATGGCTGAAATTTCCTTGGAAGAAAAAAATAAAATCAGTCACCGCGGCATGGCTGTACGGCATATGGTGGATAAGATGGCGGGATATATGTCATGAAAAAGATCGGCGTCATCAGCGATACCCATGGCCGGGGCATTATGGTTAACCAAGCGGTAAAAGCGTTGCCGGATATGGATTTATGGCTTCATGCCGGCGATAACAGTCAGGACATCCGCTTTTTTGAAGGCTTAACAACGGTGCCGGTGGTGGCGGCGGCGGGAAATTGCGACGGTTATCATGCTACCGCCAAGTTAGATGAATTTTTAACCGTGGAAGGAAAAAGCATTTGGCTGACTCACGGTCATCGTTATGAAGTAAAATACGGCACCCGGGAGCTGATTGAAAAGGCCAATGATCTTGCGGTCGATATTGTTATTTACGGGCACAGCCATATCCCCGATATTACCTGGGAAGGCGACTTGCTGGTTTTAAACCCGGGAAGCGCCGGCTTTCCGCGGGGCAACGTACCGACTTGCGCCCTGCTAGTGATTGATCAGGGTAAGGTTGCGGCTCAGATCATTGATATCAGATAAGAATATATATTGACAGGATATAGGCATATCCTGTATGATAAGTTACAAGTTTATATTATTTTGTGGTAGAGGTGCGGTCTATCAATAGTACCTGACGGAGTCTGGCGAACTGTGAAGCCAGGGAAAGGGATAGCCGCCGAAGCTGCAGTCTTTGCCAGGGATTGCCGCTGGTCTTGTGTTTAAGAAATACCGGACTGTCGCTTGATGGATATCAAGGGGAGCGCTACTATCTTGCACGTGGGTAAAACTTCCTTTACCATTTCAGCGATTTGTGAGATTGTACGCAAGTCGCTTTTTGTGTTTTATGGCGGCTTCTTGTCCAACTATATTGAGGAGGTTTTAACATGGCGGAAAAGAAACTACCATTTTCTAAAGATGAAATTCACAGGATTATTGAGGAATATAAAACGCCTTTTCATATTTATGATGAACAGGCTATCCGGGACAATGTGCGCGCTTTATTGAATGCCTTTGCCTGGGCGCCTGAATTTAAGGAGTATTTTGCCGTAAAAGCGACTCCCAATCCTTCCATTATGGAAGTTTTGCGGGAAGAAGGTGTTGGGGCCGACTGCAGTTCGCTGGCGGAACTTTTGCTGGCAGAAAGAGCCGGGCTGCAGGGCGAGGAGATTATCCTGACCTCCAATGATACGCCGGCCATTGAATTTAAGAAAGCCCGTGAAATGGGTGCCGTGATCAATCTGGACGATATCAGTCATATCGATTATCTGGAAAGACATGCCGGCATCCCGGAGGTGCTTTGCTTCCGCTATAATCCGGGCCCGCTCCGGGAAGGCGGCAATGCTATCATCGGCAATCCGGAGGAATCCAAATACGGACTGACCAGAAAGCAACTACTGTCGGCCCTGGCCATTGTGAAGGAAAAAGGGGTAAAACGCTTTGGCCTTCATACCATGGTTGCTTCCAATGAACTTGATCATAATTTCTTTATTGAAACCGCTCATATGATGTTCGATTTAGTATTGGAAGTTAACCGGTCATTGGGTATCCGCATAGAGTTTGTCAATTTCGGCGGCGGTATCGGTATTCCGTACCGGCCGGAGCAGGAAGCAGTCGATCTTGAACGTCTGGGCCAGGGTATCAAGCAGGCGTATGAGGAAAAGATCGTGGCTAACGGACTGCATCCTTTAAAACTGGCGATGGAATGCGGCCGTATGGTTACCGGTCCTTATGGTTATCTGGTATCCACCGTTTTGCATAAAAAGGAAATCTACAAAAATTATGTCGGACTTGATGCCTGCATGGCCAACCTGATGCGTCCCGGACTTTATGGGGCCTATCATCATATTTCGGTAGTCGGTAAGGAAGACTGGCCGAAAGGGTATATCTACGATGTAACCGGCTCACTTTGCGAAAATAATGATAAGTTTGCCATTAACCGCAAGCTGCCGATGATTGATATCGGCGATGTCGTGGTGATTCACGATGCCGGTGCCCATGGGCACGCTATGGGTTTCAATTATAATGGAAAGCTTCGCTCCGCTGAGTTACTGCTGCGGCCGGACCGCAGCGTGAAGTTGATCCGCCGCGCCGAAACAATTGAAGATTATTTTGCAACGCTGGAGTTTTAAAACAGAGAGTAGTGTTGAGAACGAGATTCTCGGCACTACTTTTTTATCTTTTATTAGGGCATGCCTGAAAACCATCCGAAACGCCCCCTGACGGTAATTTTTACACCATACTTCGTTAACATTTTTTGCAATAGGGCCCACTATTCCTTCAAAATGTTGCCTTGTCTGGCGCAAAAATTACTCGCCACGGAACATTCCGTTAGCTCTCAGACACGCCCTAGGAAAGAACTGCGGGAGTCCGATAGCTTTACGAATAGACAGTCCTAAAAAATCCGATAATATTGCCAAGAGTTTGCTTGTTTTTTTTGTTCAGAACAGAACAATAAATTGTTTACTGTTTTATGTAGATAATTGGCAAACCAATTTATCTATGGTATACTAAAGCGTAGATTGTACTGGTTAACGGTAGGTTACCTATGTGAGTGAAAATATGAACTTGCAGAAAATCCATCTAATAGGATAGGATAAGCCGATAGACCAAGTTAACGTACAAATAAAAAATAACGGGGGGTATTGGATGCGCACGCTCGAGGTTGACCAAATTACGCAGGCAATAGCCAAGATGTGTATGGAGGCTTGCTATTATCTGCCGGAAGATGTTTACAGCGCACTGGTAAAGGGACAGCAAACCGAAGAATCTCCGCTGGGAAAAGACATTATCGGTCAAATTATTAAGAATGCCGACATTGCCAAAAATGAGGACAGGCCGATCTGCCAAGATACTGGCATGACGGTCATTTTTATGGAAATTGGACAGGATGTCCACTTTACCGGCGGCTGTTTGGAGGACGCGGTGAATGCTGGTGTAGCCAAAGGGTACACCGAGGGGTATCTTCGTAAATCCGTTGTGGCGGAACCGCTCTTTAATCGCAAAAATACTACGAATAATACACCTGCAGTACTTCACACGTCCATTGTTCCCGGTGACAAGGTAAAAATTAAACTGGCGCCGAAAGGCTTTGGCAGTGAAAACAAAAGTGCTTTAAAAATGCTTGTACCGGCCGATGGTGTGGAAGGCGTGAAAAAGGTGGTTTTAGACACCATTATCCACGCCGGAGAAAATCCGTGTCCACCGATTGTCGTCGGTGTAGGAATCGGCGGAACGATGGAAAAGGCGGCATTGCTGTCGAAAAAGGCTTTGGTCCGTTCCATCAGCAAACGCAACGAGCATCCGGAATACGCTAAACTGGAAGAAGAGCTGCTTGAATCAATTAATAAAATCGGTATTGGACCGCAGCTTGGCGGAACGACCACCGCGCTGGCTGTTAATATTGAGTGGTATCCGACTCATATTGCCGGTCTGCCCGTTTCTGTAAATATTAGCTGTCATGCTACACGGCATGCTGAGATTGAACTGTAGAGGAGGTGCTGTAAGATGAAAGAAAAAATTCGTATTACTACCCCGTTGACGGAAGAGCAGTCCCGCAAACTGAAAGCAGGCGACAGTGTACTGATTACGGGAACGATCTTCAGTGCCCGCGATGCAGCGCATAAAACGATGACGGAAGCCCTGGCCCGCGGTGAAAAATTGCCGGTGGACTGGAATAATCAAATTGTATATTATCTGGGACCTACTCCGGCTAAACCGGGTGATCCGATCGGTTCGGCAGGACCGACTACCTCGGGCCGTATGGATGCGTATACGCCGACCATGCTGGCGCAAGGGATTAAAGGCATGATTGGCAAGGGTTCGCGTTCGGCGGCTGTGGTGGATGCCATGAAAAAACATGGTGTTACTTATTTTGCGGCTGTTGGCGGCGCGGCAGCGTTAATTGCTAAATCCATTAAAAAATATGAAGTGCTGGCATACCCTGATCTGGGCCCTGAGGCAGTGGCTGCTTTGACGGTTGAAGATTTTCCGGCTATTGTGGTAATTGACTCGGAAGGCAACAGTTACTATGAAGAAGGTCAGAAACCCTATCGCAGACTGTAGAAAGAAACGGTGAATTTTTCAGGTATAGGTTTGGCCTATACGCAATATTACAGGAGGTTGAAACATGAGTAATACAGATTTTTACATTCGGCGTCTGCACTCCATTTGTGGGGTTGCACCTATCGGCGTTTTTTTGCTGGAACATATATTTTCGATTTCTACAGTTTTGGCGGGACCCCATGTTTTTGATGAAACCGTTGCCCATTTAGCGAGCATTCCCCACCCGGTTCTCTTGACCATGGAAATTCTGTTTATTGCCATTCCGCTTTTGTTCCATGGCATTTACGGCGCTTATATAGCCTTGCAGGCTCAGAATAATGTGGCAAAATACGGTTATGGCCGCAACTGGCAGTTTTATCTGCAGAGAATGAGCGCCTGGTATACCTTTGCGTTCATTATCTGGCATGTAGGCTATCTACGCGTCTACATCAAGGGGATGGGACATGGCGAAATTGGTTATGCACTTATGCACAATTATTTAAGCAATCCTGTAGTGTTTGTTTTATATGCAATTGGTTTGGTTGCTGCCATCTATCATTTTACCAACGGTTTGTTTACGTTCTGCATTACCTGGGGCATTACAGTAGGACCGCGTGCGCAAAGCATTGTGAACAAAGCGGCTTGGGGACTGTGTATTCTGCTGTCGGTTATTGGTTTGGTTGCTCTGGCCGCCTATGTGGCATAATTGGCAGGTAAATCAATAGATACGGTTTAACCAGTAGGTAATTATTGTATATTTATGATAATAAGGAGAGAACCCAAGTGAAAAAGAAAATTATTGTTGTTGGTGGTGGCTTGTCTGGGTTAATGGCTACCTTGAAGATTTGTGAAGCCGGCGGCGAAGTTGAATTATTCTCCTATTGCCCGGTAAAGCGCTCTCATTCGCTTTGTGCCCAGGGCGGCATCAATGCCTGCATGGATACAAAGGGTGAAAATGATAGTACGTATGAACATTTTGATGATACCGTTTATGGCGGTGACTTCCTGGCCGATCAGACGGCAATCAAGGGCATGTGTGAAGCCGCACCTAAACTGATCAAAATGTTTGATCGCATGGGCGTTCCCTTTACCCGTACGGCCGAAGGTATTCTTGACCTTCGTAATTTTGGCGGCCAGAAAAACAAACGTACTTTGTTTTCCGGTTCGACGACCGGTCAGCAGCTCTTATATGCCCTGGACGAGCAGGTTCGGGCCTGGGAAGTAAAAGGTGCTGTTACTAAATACGAATTCTGGGAATTTATCAAAGTCATTAAAAATAAAGAAGGCGTTTGCCGCGGTATCGTAGCGCAAGATATGAACGCTATGGAAATCAAAGCGTTCCGTGCCGATACGGTTATCCTGGCAACAGGCGGCCCCGGCATGGTGTTCGGCCGCTGTACCGCTTCGACGATCTGTAACGGATCGGCCGTATCTGCTGTGTACCAGCAGGGCGCGCATATTGGCAACCCCGAATTTATTCAAATTCATCCCACCGCTATCCCTGGTTCAGACAAAAACCGTTTGATGTCTGAAGCTTGCCGTGGTGAAGGCGGCCGGGTTTGGGTATACAAGGATGGCAAACCCTGGTACTTCCTGGAAGAAATGTATCCTGCCTATGGCAATCTTGTACCCCGTGACGTGGCATCCCGCGCTATTTATGATGTGTGCGTAAACCAGAAGCTGGGTATTAATGGCGAGAATAAGGTATATCTCGATCTTTCGCATATTCCGGCCGAATATCTGGAACGTAAATTGGGCGGTATCTTGGAAATGTATTCGGAATTCGTGGGCGATGACCCCCGTAAAGTTCCGATGCAGATTTATCCGTCTGTCCATTATTCCATGGGCGGCATCTGGGTAGATACCAAACACAATACCAATATTCCTGGCCTTATGGCCTCCGGCGAATGTGACTACCAATATCACGGTGCAAACCGTCTGGGAGCAAACTCGCTGCTTTCCGCCGCTTATTCCGGCACGGTTTCCGGTCCGGAAGCTATGCGCTGGGCCAAAGAAGGCAATAAAGGCTCGGAACTAACCGATGAAGATTTGGCGAGGGCAGCAAAAGAGTGCCAGGATGAATATGATGCGATTCTCAAAATGGATGGTACGGAAAATGCTCATGAACTTCACCATGAACTTGGCGATTTAATGAACCAGTACGTTACCATTGAACGGGTAAACAAAGACCTGGATTATTGCTTCGAAGAAGTAAAGAAAATTCTTCAGCGTTGGAATAATATCGGCTTATCCGACAGAAGAACCTGGGCTAACCAGGAGGCTATGTTTGCAAGACAACTGCGCAATATGATTATTTACGCTCTGGTTGTAACTAAGGCAGCACGTATGCGTGATGAAAGCCGCGGGGCTCACTTTAAACGGGAGTTCCCTGAACGTAACGACGAACGTTTCATGAAAATAACCGTTGCGGAGTTCGATCCGGCAACCGAAGAACCTAAGATCAGCTATGGCGACTTTGATCATTCCTTGGTGAAACCGCGTCCGCGTAACTATGCTGTTGCTAAGAAAGAGTAAGAGGGAGGTAAATTAATCATGGCAGAAACAAAGAAAAAAGTACATTTTATCATAGAAAGACAAGATGGTCCTACTTCCCAGCCTTACACGGAAGAATTTGAAGTAGACTATCGCCCGGCACTTAATGTGGTTGCGGCGCTGATGGAAATTCAGAAAAATCCTGTAACGAAGGACGGCAAGAAGACAACGGCTGTTGTTTGGGAATGCAATTGTCTCGAAAAGGTATGCGGCGCCTGCATGATGGTTATCAACGGTAAGGCACAGCAAGCATGTGCCGCTCTGATTGATCATCTGGAACAGCCGATCAGACTGGCTCCGGCAAGAACCTTCCCCGTTATCCGGGATCTTATGATTGACCGTTCGGTCATGTTTGAAAGCTTAAAAAAGGTACAGGCTTGGGTAAAAGTGGACGGCAGTTGGCAGATTCATAATGATGCTCCCCGTCAAAACCCTAAGACTGCCGATACAGCTTATGAGATTTCCCGTTGCATGACCTGCGGCTGCTGCATGCACGCTTGTCCGAATGTAAACTCCGGTTCCGATTTCATTGGACCGGCTCCGATGGTGCAGGCTCATTTATTTAACCTGCATCCTACCGGCGAGTACAATAAGGAAGACCGTATTAACGCATTGATGCAAAAAGGCGGTATCAGTAGCTGCGGCAACAGCCAAAACTGCGTACAGGCTTGCCCGAAAGATATTAAGCTGACCGAATATATTGCCAAGTTAAACCGTGATGCTAACAAACAAGCTTTGCTGAACATGTTAAATAAGTAATTAAGGAATAAGCAGCACCTTCTGTCTTAACGGGAGGTGCTGCTCCTTGCATATTGACAATGTAAGGTATGTATGTTATTATAATTAAGCTTAAAAGAGAGATTTTGTTTAAAATGATCATTCAGCAATGCTGGTGAAAAGAAAAACATTGACAAAATATTAAGAATGAAGTAGAATATATTTTGTGATTAACGGGGCGTGGCTCAGTTTGGTAGAGCACCTGGCTTGGGACCAGGGGGTCGCAGGTTCAAATCCTGCCGCTCCGACCATATTTAAAATGTTATGCGGGTGTAGCTCAATGGTAGAGCACTAGCCTTCCAAGCTAGCTACGAGGGTTCGATTCCCTTCACCCGCTCCATATTTTTGTCAATGCGCCTGTAGCTCAGGGGATAGAGCAACCGCCTTCTAAGCGGTTGGTCGCACGTTCGAATCGTGCCAGGCGCGCCATGTAAATTTAATGAAATGGGCCTTCCGGTAAAGCGGAAGGCCTTTGTGTATTATAAGTACCCAGGTCTATCATTTGGGAGACAAAAAACAAGACAGTTAGGTTTTGGATTTTTAATATTTGGTTAAGCTGATTGACTGGTTCTAAGAGTTTTGGTAAAATGAGTATATTATTTTTAGAGTATTGATATTAATGGATAATTGTTATTTGAGTATGCCGGGGTAAATAAGCAACCGCCTTTGGTAGTTGATTATTTTATGCCGGAAGCTGTTTCAACTAGTTGATTTTGAAGTACATAGAGAAGGGATTGGAATTATGCATATTCGTAGTTTAGGAGTTAAAGGAAAAATCATGGCAATTGTCGCCATGATAGTATTGGTGGCCATCGGAGCAACCGTCGGGCCGATTTTGTATTTACAGACTGAAAAGATGTATCAAAGCTACCAAAATGAAGCGCTAAGCAGTAGCAGGGCCATGGAAGAAATGTTTAGTGAAAGTGAACGGAAAACAAAGGCGGTGGCTAATTTAGCAGCTTTGTTGCCGGGACTGGCGGAAGCCGCTTACGCCGGTGACGGGCCTAAACTTTTGCAATTAATTCAGGATGTACCGAAAAGTGGTGTCGACTATGTTACGGTTACCGATAAGAACGGTGTAGTTCTGGCCCGGACTCATTCCTCAAAAACGGGGGACAGTATTGCTAACATCTACGCGGTGCAGCAGGCCATGATCGGTAATACGTCCACTACAGTGGAAAATTCCCCGGCTACGCCGCTAAGCATTCGAACTTGCCTTCCGATTCGTTTGCCAGGCGGACAGGTTGTGGGAACGCTTTCCGTTAGTATTGACGGAGCACAGCAGACATTAGTGGATAAAGTAAAAGAAATTTACCAGGTGGATGCAACTGTTTTCGGTGGCGATACCCGGGTAAGCACCACGGTGATGAAGGATGGGCAGCGGGCGATTGGAACCAAAGCCAGTGGAGCCGTCATTGCCAAGGTATTGCAGGAAAAAGCGATCTATACGGGAGTGGCCGATGTAAACGGCAAACCCTATGTTACGGCGTATCGCCCCATTTTGGGAGCCCAGGATGGGACGGTAGGCATGCTGTTTGCCGGAAAGAGCCTGGAGCAGTATTACGCCGATCGCAATCACCAAATTTTTGTTACCGTTATTGCGGCATTGGCTGTGCTGGTATTATGTCTTGGTCTATCTTATTGGTTGACTAAAATATTTTGTGTTCCCTTGGAAAAACTTACTGTGGCCGTGAAGGCATTTAGTCAAGGCAATCTGTCGGTTACGGTTGATCATGTAGCGACTGATGAGTTCGGTACACTGGCTCAGGGCTTTAACAATATGGGGACCGAATTGAGAAAGCTGGTCGGTATGGTAAATAGTCAGGCGGAGCAATTGGCGGCCTCCTCGGAAGAGCTTACCGCCGGGACAGAACAATCAGCCTTGGCCTCACAACAGGTCGCGACCTCTATCACTCAAGTTGCCGAAGGAGCGGCTATGCAGCTTGCAGCCGTGGAAGAGAGTGTGCAGTCCATCCGCCAGATGTCGGACCTTGTTCAGCATGCGGCAGAGCAGATGGAGCAGGTTGCCGCCGAAGCGGCTGAGACATCGGCAAAGGCTACGCAAGGTGATGCTATGGTTAAACAGGCTGTGAGTCAAATGGATCATATTAAAAGCGCTGTAGGTACCTCGGCTGAACTTGTGACCGTGCTGGGAAGCCGTTCGCAGGAAATTGGACAAATTATTGACACGATTAGCGGTATTGCGGGACAAACCAATCTACTTGCCTTGAACGCTGCGATTGAGGCGGCAAGAGCGGGCGAACAGGGACGGGGATTTGCGGTTGTGGCGGAGGAAGTACGGAAATTGGCGGAACAGTCCCAGGCAGCAGCTCAAAAGATCACCGAACTGATCAACGAAATCCAGCGGGACACCGAACAAACGGTACAGGCTATGCACAACGGCACGAAGGAAGTCGGGAATGGTGCAAAAATTGTCATGGCTGCCGGTAATGCCTTTCAGGAAATCGAGCGAAGAATTTCCCGGATAAACAGCAGTGTAGGCACGTTGTCTGTTTCTATGCAAGAGATTAATCAAAGTAACAAGGCAGTGGTTGGCAATATTGATAAGATTGACAGTCTTAGCAAAGCAGCTGCTGCGGAAGCCGAAACGGTATCGGCAGCGACTGAGGAGCAGTCGGCGTCTATGGAGGAAATGGCGGCCTCAAGCAGAGGTCTGGCGGATATGGCGCAAAATCTGATAACGGCGGTAGGAAAATTTAGTATTTAAAAAGTTTTTGTTGCAGATAATACAACCCTGCGAGAATGTTGTAATTGTTTTGTCACATTTACTTAGTACACTAAAGATGGCCAAACGATTACATATGTTGTTCCGGCAGCCTGCGACCTGCCAGAACGAGGCAAGGCTCCTTATCCACCCCAAGGATAAGGAGCCTTGTTTATATTTATTTTTTAAAAAGGTTGCAGTTTTTTTGCCTTTTTCAGGTATTTTTCAGAATTGCATGCTATAACAAATAAGCCAATCAAGAGCTGATAACTTGCCAGGCTTAAAACGCTAGGATCATGGCAGCTATTTTTCTCAGCCCCAAGAGGAGGAAGTCAGCATATCCGATGTATGCTGACTGATGACAACAAGGGGTACGGATATAGACCGCCAGTATTCACTGGATTAAGGCTGATTGGGTATTTGATTTCTGTAAGGAGTAAAAACATGAAGGCGTACAGCCTTGGAGGTTATAGCATGAGACAGTATATTGAGATCAGTCATGAATTGTATGCGACAAAGACTTTGGAGAACTATTGGCGGCGGCCTGTATTTGTTGTTAGGGCATTGCTTCATAACAGGCATATGCAGGAATTAATTCACTTTTTTGCCGCTGACTCCATGCTTAAGCATTTACCTCTGACCCGCAAATACGCATTTGAACAGGCAGCGAGACACTGGTTTTACCGGCAGTCCAATTTTTGGGGACGAATTAAATTAATAAAAGAGCATTATTCCTTGTTTGTGTCCCTGATTAAAAAAGATGCTTTACAACATATCTATTCGGGAGGCAGTGTCATTCTTTGGGAGCAGGACTATAAGGGAGGACGGCTGCAGATGGAAGTATGTTTTCATGACTGTCATAAGAAGGAAGGCTTGCTGGCAATCGAATTAAAGCTGGATGGAGAACGGATTCAGCAAGTGACTTTTTGGGGAGGTTATGAAACCGGGCAGGAACCGGCTATATGGATTGGCGCATTGCAGGGAGCACCCGACGGGCGGCAAATGAATCATGATCTGACTAAATTTTGCTTCGGCTATCGTCCGCACAATCTGGTGCTGTATGCCGTTCGTTGTTTCGTCAGAGAGTTGGGCTTCCGGCATATATATGCGGTATCCAATTATGGGTTTTATACCGGCAATCATCTGCGGCTGGACCGTAAGCTGAAACGGTCACTGGATATGTTCTGGCAGGAGATCGGCGGGACGTTGACCGAAGACCGGCGTTTTTTTGCTTTACCTCTAGAGGAGCTGCGTAAGGATTTGAGTGAGGTCAAATCCCACAAACGCAATCTTTACCGGCAGCGTTTCGCGATGCTGGACTGTGTGGATGCTGCAATCAGTGAAGCTATTGCAACAAAATTAATAGGTCAATAAAAAGAAGTTGAGCTGTCCGATTATGTCGGCAGTTCAACTTCTTTTTATTCGTGTGAACGCTTGTGTTTTTAATTTTGCAGCAGCCGGGCAAACTAGTTAAAGATTAAATGATTAAGTCACTCCGGGAAGGAAGGGCGAAGAGACAAGGGGCGTTTATATGGGAGAGCATGCAAGGGTGAGGCTGATTCTTACCAGTGGCTGCATACTGGCGCAAATTCTGGTGATGCTGGGAATGGCCGGGCAAGAGAATTGGGAATTTATGCGCGGAGCGGCTTGGGGTGCGATATTGCTGCTTGCCTATACCCTCTGGGAAATAAAGTGTCGGCTGTACATGAACAATTACGTACGGGCCTTGATTGTCATCACGGTTGTTGCTGACAGCTATATTGGCGGTTATTTAGGCTATTATATGACGTCACAGATTTTTGACAAAGCACTGCATCTGTTTGGCACCTATTCTTTTGCCTTGTTTTTTTACATATTGCTGGCTCAGTTGATCATCCGTCAGCCGGTTAATCGATTGTTTACCTGTTTGTTCATTATTTGCCTCGGTATATCGCTGGGAGTGGTTTATGAACTGCTGGAATTTGCAGTTGATACAATCAACAAGCCTCTTATTCCGGGGCAGGCGAGTCTCGTGGATACCGATCTGGACCTGCTTGCCGATACCGTGGGTGCGGTTATTGCCGCTGTTCAGCTTGCGTATACCCGTTTGGGACGGTATCTGGCCGACAAGCTGTTTTCCTAGCGTAAGGCTTCGTTGTCGTCACCTATAATCGATAGGGGTATCCATCTCCGCCTTTTCTTACGAAAAACCTCGCAAATTAATTCCCCGCTTCAAGTTGGGCGGAACACTAGTGACCCGCTCAACTTTAAAGCTGGAAGAAGATAATGAGGCAAAATTTTGTCGCCAAAGCAGAGGGAGGAGCTATACCGCCAGTATGTCAACTGAAGACAACGGCGGTTGAGGAAGTCGTACACCTATCAGCAAATTCTGCATTCAAGGCTAGAGGAGCGCTAGATTTTGGCCGGGGACGGTGCCGGGCTGATATACAGTTTTCCCTTGGAATCAATCGCTGCATAGCTGACCTTATCGGGACTGGTAATTCCTTTGCCGGCAAGCTGCCCATTCAGCCAATCGAGAGAATAATTTCCTTGCAGGTTTTTGTAGATTACTTCGCCGTCCATGATCAGTTCAAGAGGAAAAGTCGGATCCTGCGAGGCTAGCTTGATATCGCTTCTGGTTACCGTTTGGTAATCGGATTTTTTTATAACGCTTAGATTACCGGAGGTTTCCACTACGGCGTACTGCACTTCGGCAGGATCCAAAATGCCTTGTTGGCGCAACTGCCCGTTCAGTTCATCCAGGTCGTAACGGAGTTTTCCCATGTTAGCAGTCATAATGCGGCCATTTTCAATAACTACTGTGGGAGAACCGTCAATGAGTTTGCGTAACCGGCGGCTCCGGATGGTCAGATGAGAAATGAGGTAGGTAAGGAGAACAAACAGGACCAGATCGTAATAATGACTCAGGGTTTTATCCGGATCGGCTGCGGCTACATTGGCGGCAATGGAACCGATGGTAATGCCGCTGATATATTCATATAAGGTCAACTGTCCGATTTGTGTGTTACCTAAAATACGGGTAAAAATAAGCAGGCTTAAAAACACCAGCGAGGTTTGCCAGGTGTCACGAAGAAATTCTGATCCGACCATTGTTCCACTCCCTATCGTTATCAGTCGTTTGGCTGATCGTCTTTATTTTTTTGTTTCGGTAACGGTTTCATCGCCGGAACGATCCGGTATTCCGGCTGTCTGTTGACGGATAGAAGATTGCGAAGTACAAGCGCCTGTACGATACCTAAAATGGTCGCGCTGATGATATTGGACAATACCGTGTAGACCGGCAGGGGTGTGGTGCCTTCTGTTTTGAATAAAGTAGTTATGGCGTAAATAGTAAACCAAACCGTCATGAAATAAAGCCAGCTTTTGAATACCAGATTCCGGCTGGAAATCTGTGGTGTAAGCTGAGCGAAAACTGCACCCAGCATACCGCAGAAGACAATATGCCCCAGCAGGGCAAGAAACGTTTCGCTCGAGGTGAAAGGAGGTACATGGCCGTAAAGGATGATAGCCATCCAGTCGACAAAACGCAAGGTTGTTAAATGAAACATGCCGGCTGTAAAGCCCCAGACATTGGCGGTTATACCACCGATGGTACCGGCAAGAAAACCGTTTGTAATCCGATCTTCCATAATAAGTACCTCCTTGTTATACTGTTATAGATAGGATGAGAATTTATTAAAAATATATTCAGGGCCCTGTTCATTGAAAAGTGTAAGTTTTTTTACAAGGATAGGAGAAAGAAAGCCAGCATATCGAACATATGTGAGCTGACGACAACGCTTCAGGATGGGAAAAAAGTCGTGAGATAACCAAAGTTTTAATCCGGTCAAGGTACCGAGAGTATGCCGACTGACGACAACGAAGTAATCAGGGAAATAGACCGCCAGTATTCAATGGATTAAGAAAGATAAAGTAGTGGCTTGGTACGCTTTCTATGAGGAATTAGCGATAAGGGATGGATAGTGGATGGAGAATAAAGCAGCCTTATGTCATAGTTGCCGGTATTTTTATGTTACTTGGGACAGGAACTTTCCTTATGGTTGCAGGGCCATGAATTTTAAGAGCCGAATACTACCCTGCCGAGAAGTACGCCAGGCAGCAGGGGTGGATTGCTTGGATTATGTCGAAAAGGATAAGCCCTTGTAATGGTGAAATAAGAGGTTTTTATGGAAATTAATGTAAAAAGATATAAATAATGTAATAAAAGAAGGGCTTAAGCTGAAAAATGATGGTTGAAAATTAATTTTATGTAAAAATATGGATAAATTTTCTGTTTTATAATAGGAAAAGCCCCTTTTGGGGCTACCTATTTTCGACAGAGAGGAGTTTTTTTCGCCGGATCATGTCGGTTTTTTACGAAAAGTAAATGGACTAATTTAGAAGGAGATACATTATTTTACAAGAATGTTATAAGCATTTCAATTAATTCGAATTGAGGTGCGAATCATGTATTCAGCGGAAGCGGCAGCCAGTAAGTTGGTACATTACTCTCGTGAAGATGAATATAAAGATTATTTTGAAACAACGACGACCGGCATTCTATACCTCGACAGTAACGGGAGAATTAAAAATTTAAATAGAGAAGCAGAACGGATTTGCGGCATTGACCGGAAGCGGGTACTGGGAAAACAGGCTGAACAGGTGTTTCAGGATTTCGGCTACAAATTTCTGAAAGTATTTTCACCTGCTGATTGTGACAATCTGTATACTACCAGTGTAAGAATCAATGTAAACGAGCAGGCTCTCTACCTGCATATTAATGCACTGAAGCTAACCGGATCAAATGGGGAAACGACAGGCATGATCGTCATTTTGCAGGATGTTTCGGCGGTCCGGGCAGCGATTAAGCAAATACAGACAACACAGATGCTGGTTTCGCTGGGCGAATTGGCTGCCGGTGTGGCTCATCACGTCAGGACGCCGCTTACCACGCTGAGCGGTTATTTACAGGTCATGCTGGGGCGTCTGGAAAACGATCAGTATACTGTAAAGCGCGATACCCTGGAAGTATTGCTGGATGAAGTGTCCTATATCAATGATGTGGTAAAGGAACTGGTGTTGTTTGCCAAACCGCCGGTGAACAAAGAACCGCAGGTAGATATTAACCGGATTTTGCACGAGGCGCTGCTGCTTACTTTTAAAGATCTGGGTGGTGAAAAGATTAATATTCACAAGCAATTGGCGACCAATTTGCCCTTAGTTGCCCTGGATATTAATCTGGTTAAACAGGCCGTCGTCAATATCATGCAAAACTCCCTGGAAGCTATGGCGGAGGAAGGGACGCTAACCGTGAAGTCCTGGTTGAATTCGGAATTGAACATGCTGGTCATTGGGATATACGATACGGGCAACGGAATCCCAACTGAGATCTTGTCGCGGATTTTTGAACCTTTTTACACGACCAAGCTTGACCGGATGGGGCTTGGGCTGCCAATTGCCCACCGTATTATCAGTGAACATGGCGGGTTTATCCATGTCAATGCCGATGAACAGGGCGGTACGAAAGTAAAGATATATCTGCCCATTGTCGATGACAGGCTCCGCCGGTTGACGGTCGTGCACCAGCAACTGTTAAACCTGCAATAAACAGATAAGCCAAGAGGTCGCCTGACGTAACGTCGGGCGACCTCTTGGCTTATTCATTATATGAAACATTCCTCGATTTCCAGTGCCAGGCCAAGATCCTTTTTGATCCACTTGTCACACTTTTGCAAGGCTTGGCGTTCAATCGGAGCCGGTTCACTTAAGTACAGCTTGAGGACGGCGGCCTTCGTTTTTATCAACGCCTGTACCGTTTTGACCAGGCCCATCTGGGTGACGTCCAAGCATTCGGCGATGGCCAGCAGCATGGCTAGCTTCCGGGCAATATGCCAGTCCCCTTCATCTAAAAATTCACTATAGATTCTATTGCGGTAGTACTTGGCCGAAGTGCCGTTGTGCCAGCCGGCAATGACGGCAGCCAGTATTTGCTCGCGGTGTGTCAAACCGAATAGGCGGGCGTTTTCAATTAGGTATGAACTGTGGCGGGGATGATCATAGTAATTGATAGTGATGCCGATGTCGTGCAATAAGGCTGCCACCTTCAGCAGTTTTTTGTCGCCCGACCGGAGTGCCAGATGATCCTGCCAGCCGTCAAACAGGGTTTCAGCCAGGGCCGCTATATGATAGGCGTGATTTGGATCTCCCTCGTGAGCCAGCAGGACGTTATGGGTACTATGCTCCAGAATATTCTTCATGATCGGGGGTTGTTGGTATTTGGCTTGATAGTATTGCAAGAACAGCCCTTCCCGGACACCGCAGCCGCTGATGACCAA
Organism: Propionispora hippei DSM 15287; assembly: GCF_900141835.1. Taxonomy (NCBI): domain Bacteria; kingdom Bacillati; phylum Bacillota; class Negativicutes; order Selenomonadales; family Sporomusaceae; genus Propionispora; species Propionispora hippei. The sequence continues at coordinate 50,368 of NZ_FQZD01000017.1, forward strand.
CTGAGGGGCCTGGGTTATGTCGAGTAACCCTTTGACGATGTTAACACCGGCGATAATGATGTCAGCCCGCTCGCTGCTAAGTCCGGGCAGTTTGCGGCGCTGAGCCAGGCTGGTCTTGTCAATCAGCTCCAGGATTTGGTCAAAAGACAGAGGGCCCAGACGGTAATTATGTACTTTGGCAAAGGGATAGTTTTTAAGCCTTTGGTCTATTTTAGCAATATTGCGGGCCGTGCCGCCGATGCCGACCAGCGGAGCAAAGATTCTCTTCAGCCAGGGCAGGCTGGCAAGCTGAGCCTGGATGAAGGCCTGCAATTCGGCGATTTTGGCATCATTGACTTTGTCCTGCAGACCGAAGCGTTCGGTCAGCGTAACGGCACCAAAGGGCAGGCTGATGCTTTGCTTGATTTGCCGGTTTTTCACCAGGGTCAACTCCGTGCTGCCGCCACCCAAATCAAACAACAGGCCGTCCGTAAGGTCGATAGTGTTCATTGCGCCGATAAAGCCCAGCTCTGCTTCCAGTTCACCGCTGATTACGTCCAGCAGGATACCGGTTTCCCTTTCCGCCAGAGCGATAAACTGATCGCCGTTTTTGGCGTTGCGGACAGCAGCGGTGGCGACGCCGATGATTTTGTCCACCTGAAATAACTGACACATGTGAGCAAAAATTTTTAGCGTGCTTAACGCCCGGCCAATGGCTTCGGGCTGTAAGTGTAAAGTAGCATTCATGCCTTCGCTTAACCGTACCGACTCTTTTTGATTGTAGACCAGATTATAGGCACCTTTTTCGTAAACATGCATGACAATCAGGCGGGCGGAGTTGGAGCCTAAATCAATGATTGCAATCCGTTCTGTCACAAAGATCACTCCTATTGCAAAATGTATTGTATTTCCGGTTTATAATATTTTTACTAAATTTACAAAAGCATAACATAAAATTGTATAAGGCAGAAAGGGGTTTCGACACGGGCATGTCGAAATTACATTTATTATGGAGGTGAGTACATGTCAGGAAAGGCTCCTGACCTGTTTGCCGCCGTGCATATCGGGTCAGAACAAATCAGTTTACAAATTGTGGAATATAAAAGCCTGCAGGATATTAAAGTAATTGAGAGGGCCAATTATCAAATGGTCCTGGGAGAGGAGACCTTCAAGACCGGACAGATCAGTTTCAGCGCGGTCAGTGAACTGTGCGAGCTGCTTAAGGGCTACCGGCGCTTGCTGGCAGAATACGGTGTTACGGAATATCGGCTGGTGGCTACGACAGCCATCAGAGAAGCTGATAACCAACAATATATTATTGACCAGATCCGGGTAAAAACGGGCTTTCGCGTGGAAGTAGCCGGGATGACCCAGGAAATTTTCTATAAGTATGTGGCACTTTATCGCCGGATGCAGGAGGCTCAATTAGCCAACCGGACAGACGCGGTACTGTTTGTGGATATTTCGTCAGGCGGTTTAGGCATTACCTTATATAAACAGGGCGCTTTAATTTATCAGCAGAATCTTCATATTGGCATTTTGCGTATTAAGGAAAGCTTTGAAAAGCATCAACGGGAATCGCTGCATTTTCATAAAGCCCTGGAGGAATTTATTTATAGCGTCATTGCGCCGGTTCAGGAAGAGCTGGGCAGACATCAAATTAAGTATTTGGTGCTGTCCGGCCTGGAGACCAATCTATTACTGAGCATTTTGGGGCGGGAACCGCAGGAAGCAGTTTCTTATATCAGTTTACATGATTTTTACCAATTATATAAGCAGGTTGTTAACTTAAATTTATCGCAAATCATTGATATCTTCAATCTGGCTGAAAATAAGGCCGATATGGTGCTCCCTACTATTATACTATACCGGCAGATTATGGCACTAACCGATGTGGAACAAATTGTTATTGCCAACGACCAGTTTATTGATGGAATTACTACCTTGTATATTGCGGAAAATACAAAAGACGCCTGGTTACAGGATATTGAGGCGCAACTGGTCAGCTTGGCACGGAGTTTTGCCCGCCGGTATCGCTACAACGAAGCGCATGCGGAAAAGGTGGAAGAGATCGCGCTGATTATTTATGACCGGATTGTAAAGCTCCATGGCATGGGGAAACGGGAGCGGCTGCTGTTAAAAGTGGCGGCTATTTTGCACGATATCGGTAAATTTATCAATTTGCGCCGCCATTATCTTTACTCCTACCGGTTGATTCTGTCTTCGGATATATTGGGCTTTAGCGAGGAAGAAAAGATTATTATGGCCAGTGTGGCCTATTATCACTCCAAGGGAACGCCGTCGGATTTTGAAAGCGGCTTTAACAGCCTGACCAAAGAGCAAAAGGTGACAGTAGCGAAGCTGGCGGCTATTTTGCGGCTTGCTAACTCACTGGATTGTACACACCGGCAGAAAATAGTGAAATGTACGGCTTCCTTTAACGAAGAGATGCTGTTTGTCGCCGTAGAGGCAAGAGAGGACATTTCGCTGGAAGAGTGGACTTTTGAAGATAAAGCGAGATTTTTTGAAAATGTCTTTGGCATCCGGGCAATTTTAAAGAGACAGGCAGGTTGATAACGGTGCTTACTAAACATGAAAACTTTATTAACCGGGAATTGAGCTGGCTGAAGTTTAACTCCCGTGTATTGGGAGAAGCCAATGATAAACAAAAGCCACTATTGGAGCGGCTGCGCTTTTTAGCCATTACCAGTTCCAATCTGGATGAATTTTTTATGATCCGCCTGGCGGGACTCAAACACCAGTTGGAAAGCGGAATTAATAAGATGGATGCCGCCGGCCTTACCGTCAGGGAACAGATTGACTTAATCAGCGAGTCGGCTCATGATCTGGTGAGGGGCCAATACCGTTTTTTGAAGGGTACGTTAAAGGATATCGAAGAGCATCAGATATATTTCCGCGATATTGATGATTTTAACGGCAGGCAGAAAGAGTGGCTCGATGATTACTTTCACAACACGGTCTATCCGGTTATTACTCCCATGGCGGTTGATGCCAGCCATCCATTCCCGTTTTTGGCGAACCGGACGCTAAACCTGGCGGTTACCCTGGTAAGGGATGACGAGACCAGCATGGCGGTTATCCCCGTGCCCAGGGGACTGCCGCGCATTGTGGCGGTGCCGGGGACTGACGGTAAGCAGGAATTTGTTTTCCTAGAGCAGATTATGATGAATTATGCCCAGAACTTATTCTACGGTTATAAAATAAAAGACATTGCGGTGTTTCGGATCACACGCAATGCCGATTTGTCCATTGATGAAGATGACGTAAAGGATTTATTGATCGAGGTTGAAAAATCTCTGCGTCAGCGTAAGCGAGGACAGGCGGTACGCTTGGAGATTGCCAAACGGGCTAATCCGGTCCTGCGCAGCTTCCTGATCAACGCACTGAAAATTTCCGAGCCCGATGTGTATGAAATAAACGGACCGATCGATTTGACCTGCATGATGAAGTTTGTCGATTTGCCCGGCTGTGACGCGCTGCGTTATGCCCCGCTGGTGCCGCAGGTCCCGGCCGACTTGATTGATCAGCCTGATTTATTTGCCGCCATCCGTAAAAAGGATATTTTGCTGCACCATCCGTTTGAAACCTTCCGGCCGGTAGTTGATTTTGTCCGGCAGGCGGCAGCGGACCCCAAAGTACTGGCTATCAAGCAGACCCTGTACCGGGTCAGCGGCAACTCGCCGATTGTATTGGCACTGGCCCAGGCGGCGGAAAATGGCAAGCAAGTGACCGTGCTGGTGGAGCTCAAAGCCCGTTTTGACGAGGAAAACAATATATTGTGGGCCAAGCGCCTGGAAGAAGCCGGCTGTCATGTTATTTACGGCCTGGTTGGTCTGAAAACACACGCCAAGATGATTTTGGTTGTTCGCCAGGAGGACAGCGGTATTAAACGGTATGTTCACATGGGAACAGGCAATTATAACGATACCACGGCGAAGGTATACACTGATATGGGGCTGTTTACTGCCAACGATCAGTTTGGCGCCGACGCCTCGGGCTTTTTTAATGTACTGTCCGGTTATTCCGACCCACCGGTATGGAATAAAATTGTGGTGGCGCCGCTGGGGCTGCGGGATAAGATTGAGGCACTGGTTGATCGCGAAATTAAATCCGCCAAGCAGGGGCATCCGGCGCGCATCATCGTCAAGATGAATGCCTTGCTGGATAAGGAAATTATTATAAAATTATACGAGGCTTCCCTTCATGGGGTGAAAATCGACCTGATTATCCGCGGCATCTGTGCGCTCAGGCCGGGGATGGAAAAGGTGAGTGAAAACATCACCGTACGCAGCATTGTCGGACGGTTTTTAGAGCACAGCCGTATTTTTTATTTCTACAATGACGGACTGGAACGGGTTTATCTGTCCAGTGCCGATTGGATGCCCCGCAACCTCAATGACCGGGTGGAATTGTTCTTCCCGGTTGACGATACGGCCCATGTGGAACGGATTAAAGAGATATTGGACCTAATGCTTAAGGATAACCGGAAAGCTTATGTCATGAAAACAGACGGAACCTATCGCAAGGTGGATAAGCGGGGCAAAGAAATTAATTGCCATGAAGTATTGATGGATGCTGCCCGCAAAGCTGCCAAAGTGGCGGAAATACCTTTAGAGCAGCGGTTAAAGCCGATGTACCGGAAGGATTTGTAGGTTCAGCCTTGCAGTAATTTGAGCAGACTCATCAGCAAGGAAAGCAGCCCGGCAGCAATCAACGGGCCGACGGCGATGCCCTGAAAGAAGGCAACGCCGATCACTGTGCCCAATACGAGGGAGGTCACCGTTTCCGGCGAGGCCTTAACCAGCGTGATGCCCTGGCCGGCAGCCCAGGCTACAAATATGCCGATAGCAATAGCAGACAGCCCTTGAAGATTGCCGAAGGAGGCGTACATGTCGCGCAAACTTATTTTTCCTGAAGCCAGCGGCGCGAGAATGGCAATGGTTAACAGGGTGATTCCCCAGTTCAGACCTTTACTTTCCAGTAGCGGGAACCAGGCGGTCAGTCCCAGCAGTTTCAGGATAAGCAGGACGGCGGCAGCGAGGGCGACCGATTGATTTTGACCGATTACGGACAATGCCAGGATGAGAAGTAAGGGAATATTGTCCCAGGACATATGATCACTTCCTTTTGTGTAGCGTGAAATCAGAATTCCCGTGTGAACCACTGATTTATTCATACCGTGCATTTTGGCGATCTTTTCCGTCTGCCTGCGTCAAGTAAAACCTTGAAATAGTGACCGCTATTCCTGCGGTTTACTTCCTTGTCAGCCGAAAGAATGTCTCACCAGTCTGGCAGGCTCATTAAATCAGCGGTTCCCTAGTGGTTCGCCAATTTCGAAAGTGCAAATTAATTTGCGGGAATTTTTTCGTAAGGCAGGGCGGAGGAGACGCACCTATCGAACATAGGTAAGTCGACGACAACGAGGCCTTGTGGAAAAAGAACAGTAAAGGAATTGTATTTTCAGAGTTGGTGGATCATTAGTATCATATTACAAGGCGGCGTTATCTGCAACGGGAAGCGCCTGTTTGCCGGCAGCCTTGTCCCCAATCGGTGCTTTACAAGACCAGAGAAGTTTGTTATAATGTAAGTAATTAAAAAAAGAAGTGAACCTTAGGGGAGTAGCTTGTAAGGACAGCATCAACAACCGATGATTATCATCTGGTGTTGTTCGTTGGATAATACCCAATAAAGCAAGACCTTTGGTATGATCATCGTCATACCAAAGGTCTATTTTTATAGTAAAATAGAAAATGGAGGAAAATGATATGAACTCACTGAAAACGACAATCTTACTGGCGGCGCTAACCGGGTTATTACTCGCTATAGGCAATATGTTTGGCGGTACGCACGGCATGCTTCTCATGTTCATTTTTTCAATCCTCATGAATTTTGGCAGCTATTGGTTCAGTGACACGATTGTTCTCAAAATGTACAATGCCCGGGAGGTAGACGCACAAAACGCCCCTGATTTAATTCGTTTGGTGGCCAATTTGGCCAAAAAAGCGGCATTGCCAATGCCGAAGGTGTACATTATTGATACCAATACACCCAATGCCTTTGCCACAGGCCGCAATCCGGAGCATGGCGCTGTAGCGGTGACCACAGGCATTATGCAGGCCCTTAACCGGGAGGAACTGGAGGGCGTGGTAGCCCATGAGTTGTCTCACATCAAAAACCGTGATACTCTGATTAGCACTGTTGTTGCCACAATTGCCGGGGTCATTTCGATGATTGCTAATATGGCGCAATGGGCGGCGATCTTTGGTACTGGCCGCAGTGATGATGACGATAACGGAATCGGCGGTATTGTAGGGTTTGTTTTCTTGGTGGTACTGGCTCCCCTGGCAGCGACTTTGATCCAACTGGGTGTATCCCGCACCCGGGAATATCAGGCTGATAAAACCGGCGGACTCATGTCCGGCAACCCCTTGGCCTTAGCCAGCGCCCTGCAGAAAATTGAATACTATGCCAAGCATGCGGCGATGCCTGCGGCGACGCCGTCTACTTCGCATCTTTTTATTATCAATCCGCTTAGTGGCGCAGGCTCCTGGATGACCAGTCTGTTTAGCACTCACCCGTCTACGGCGGAACGGGTTGCCAAGCTGCAGCAATTGGCCAGCCAGATGCGCTAACATAGTATTTCCCTAGTTTTTCTGGAGATATTTCATTTTAAAATGAAATATCTCTTTTTTCTGGCTATTGCCGGAAAAGTAACGTTGCAGGACATATTATATGGATATAAGAACGTCTTAGATAGGAAAAGTGTCCGGCAGCGAGAAATAATGATAAGAAGCCGTAGTAAAGCGAGGGTGTCGGATGAAATCCATGAAACATAAAGCTAACCTGATATTGGGAATTACCCTGTTAGTTTGCCTGGCAAGTTATCCATACCGGCATACCCTGGGCGGCGGTCTACTGTGCGCGGTAGCCAGTGCGGCGCTGGCAGGCGGGTTAGCCGACTGGTTTGCCGTGACGGCCTTGTTTAGAAAGCCGTTGGGCTTTCCCTGGCATACGGCGATGATCCCCCGAAAGCGGGAGCAAATGTTTCACGCTTTTTCTGTTATGGTGCAGGATGACCTGCTGACAGGCAGTAATATGGCCAGGACACTGTGTGGTTATGACACTACGGCGGTTATTCTGGAGTACTTATATAAGCAGGATGGCAAACGGCAGGTAGAAAAGCTGCTTCGTCTAGCACTCTTGGCGTTGGCTCAGCAGGGAAAAGCCCGCCAGACCGCGCATTTGTTGAATCAGTTGGTGCAAAAGAATCTGGCGAACCTTTCCCTGTCGGAACCGCTTTTGCTGGGAGTTGCCTGGTTGCTGCGCCGAAAATATGATGCTGCCCTAGTGGTTTTTGTCCTGGAGGAAGTTAGCCGTCTCATCCGGCAGCCACAGTTTTTGTCGATGCTGTCACCCTTGTTGGCCCAGGTCCAGCAAAGCTATGAAAAAGAAAAAGTCCGGCGGAAGGTATTCGATCAGTTGTTCCAACTATCGGCGGATCAGGCTGGCCGAGCCATTCAACGAGCTTTGACCGCCCTGTTGGAGGCCATGAAGCAACCGGAGCACCCGGCGCGACGGCTGCTTCATAACTGGCTGCGTCAAAAGATGCGGCAAGTCCAAAGAGACCGGACTTTGCGCCGTCAATTGGATAACTGGCTTAAACAACGACTGGTTGAGAGGCGGCTGGGCGAGCAGCTATTTCCGGCGCTGCAGCGCCTCTTGCAGGCTGATACGATAGACAGGCAGCGCCTGCTATGGGAACTGGGACGGTTGTCACGGTACCTGGAACAAATACTGGAAGAATTCGCCGGCAATGAGGCGGCCAGAGCGGCGGCAGATCAGGTGATAAAACAAAGACTATGCTGTTTTGTGGAACGGCGCGGAGCTGAGATTGGCCGCTTGATAAAAAACAGTCTGGAGCAATTCAGCAATGATTGGCTAATAGGTTTCATTGAGGATAAAGTCGGCCATGATCTTCAGATGATCCGGATTAATGGTTCCCTGGTGGGCGGGCTGGCCGGCGGTGTCATTTTTTTGCTTGACCGGGCGGTTGATTTTTTTAGTGTTTAATTCGGCGGGTTATGAAGAGAAAGGGGGGCGTCTCTAGCGTCAGTCGGCGAGGAAGCACTATGCCGCACCCCCGCCTTGCAGAAGAGAATCTATCCCGAGTCTTTTAGCTGAACTGTGAACGTGTCACTACACTAGGAGTGAGAATATTGGCTATGTCGTATAGGTATAGGGCCAACTGGATATTGGGATTGCTTTTTGCTTTATTTTTGCTTGTCCGCGTCATAAAACAAGCTATGCCAGGTGTTTTTTTGCTGGATGTATGCCATGCCGGGCTGGAGGCTGCCTTGGCCGGCGGCATTGCCGATTGGTTTGCCGTGACGGCTTTGTTCAGAAAGCCGCTGGGCTTTTCCTGGCACACGGCTATTTTAGTGCGTAACCGCCAGCGGATGATTGAGGCCATCGCCGATTTTGTCGAGCGCGACTTGCTCAGTGTTGCTGCTCTTAAGCAGCGGTTAGCCCAAACTTCAGTTACGACGGTGTTGATCGCCTGGGTGGAGCGGGAGGGACAGACCCAGCCCATTCTGACCGATTGGTTGCTCCGGCATCGCCGTCTGCTCGTTGCCTGGCTGCATTCTTCTGTCATGACCCAATTGTTGGAGAATGTGATTAAACAGGCGGCAACTGACAGCCTGCAACTGGCGCCAACTGCCAAGCAGGCCGTAGGCTGGATGATTGAACAGGGCTATTACCGCCATTTCTTCGATTGGGTAGCTGCCGAATTATTGGGCTTGGTCCGTTCCGATAAAAGCAAGGACGCCATCTACCAATATTTACAGGAGTTCAAGGCAAGCAAGGAGCGGTCATTATTGGGCAAGACTGTCATTTGGCTGGGGGAGCAAACCGACAGTATTAATCTGGAGGAGGCCGCCGCGGCGGTGCATGCCGAGCTGGTACTGGCCGTCGAGGAATTTGCCGGCGGCGAAACACCGCTGCGGACCTGGCTGGAAGAGCAGGTGATCAACCTGGCGGAAACATTCCAGCAGACAGCAGATTGGGATGAAGCCGTAGAGCACTGGAAAGTAGCTGTGCTGACCCAGCCTGAGGTTTACCAGACCGCCGTTAAACTGATCCAGGCCCTGGTAGCCGACTCGCTTACGCCACGGTCGCCTGTGCATCGATGGCTGCTTTGGCAAAGCGGCCGTTTATGGCGGCAGTTTAAACAGGATGCCCCGTTAAGAAAAAGGCTGGACCGGGAAGCCCGCCGATTGGTAAGCCGCATGCTGGAAAGCCGGCATGAGCTGATTGGTTTGGTTATCAGGCAAGCGCTGGCTTCCTTTAGTGACGAACGATTAAGCCGGTTTGTCGAAAGTAAGGTGGGCAATGATCTGCAGTGGATACGGATTAACGGTTCGGTGGTTGGCGGCCTGGTGGGCATCGTACTTTTCTTATTTCTACATTTTCTTTATGAGCCGTTGCTGGCAGTGGTTCATTAAAGCTTCCATAATATAAATATATTTATTTGACAATTTTATTGCCTGTTACTATAGTAGTAGTAGCAATTGAAATGGGAGGATTCTAGCTGGATAATGAATGAATTAATCGAAGAGACAAGAAAGCGGCGCACCTATGCCATTATATCTCATCCTGACGCCGGTAAAACAACCCTTACGGAAAAATTACTGCTGTACGGAGGTGCCATTCGTCTGGCCGGATCGGTAAAGGCCCGTAAAGCGCAGAAACACGCCGTTTCCGACTGGATGGAAATTGAAAAGCAAAGAGGAATTTCAGTTACCTCCAGCGTGCTGCAATTTGATTATAACGGATACCGGATTAATATTCTGGATACTCCCGGTCATCAGGATTTTAGTGAGGATACTTACCGCACCTTGATGGCCGCTGATAGTGCCGTCATGTTGATTGACGTGGCCAAAGGCGTTGAGGAACAGACGAAAAAACTGTTCTATGTCTGCAAGCAACGGGGCATCCCGGTATTTACCTTTGTCAACAAGCTCGACCGGTATGGGAAAAATCCTTTTGAGTTGATGGAAGAAATTGAGAATGTATTAGGTATACGGGCTTATCCGATGAACTGGCCGGTTGGTGTGGACGGCGACTACCAGGGTGTGTATAATCGCAAGTTGGCCCGGATCGAGCTGTTTGAGGGCAAGGGAAATCATGGCAGTACGGCCATGGCCTCTAAGGCAGGAGATGTTCATGATCCGGAATTTAAAGCCCTTTTGGGGGAAACCATACATAACGCTCTTTGCGAGGATATTGAACTGCTGGATATGGCTGGTGATCAGTTTGATTTTGCCAAAGTTAAGTCGGGTGAGCTGACCCCCATGTTCTTTGGCAGTGCCATGACGAATTTTGGAGTTCAGAGTTTCCTGGAAGAGTTTCTGCAGTTAGCGCCGGAGCCGGCACCCCGCTTGTCTTCACAAGGTGAGATCAAGCCTGATGGGGAAGAATTTTCTGCCTTTGTTTTTAAAATCCAGGCCAATATGAATCCGGCCCACCGGGATCGCCTGGCCTTTATCCGGATTTGCTCCGGCAAGTTTACCCGTGGCATGGAAGTGCTGCATGTGCAGTCGGGCAAACCGATCAAGCTGGCTCAGCCGCAGCAGTTTTTGGCGCAGGAACGGGCTATTATTGAGGAAGCCTATCCCGGCGATATTATCGGCTTGTTTGATCCGGGCATTTTCGGTATCGGCGATACCTTATGCCCGCTTGGCCGCGACTTTACCTTTCAGGATTTTCCGGTGTTTCCGCCGGAACAGTTTGCCCGGGTGCAGGCAAAGGACACCATGAAGCGCAAGCAATTTGTTAAGGGAATGACTCAGCTTACCCAGGAAGGCGCCGTGCAGGTTTTCCGGCAGCCCGACAGTGCAGTGGAGTCCTTTGTCATCGGCACGGTGGGCAGTCTGCAGTTTGAAGTGCTGGAATACCGGCTGAAAAATGAGTACGGCGTTACCATCATCATGGACCGGCTTCCCTTTGGCGTAGCCCGCTGGCTGGCCGGCAGTGAAGCGGATATCAAGGCTATCAAGAGTATGGACAGCGGGTTGCTGGTCCAGGATATTAAAGACCGTCCGGTGGCTTTGATTAACAATGTGTGGTCGCTGAACTGGATTATGGAACGCAATCCGAATATACGGTTTTTGACGGTGCCTGAGGATTCACGCAGCATTGAAGAAGGAAATTAAAACACGGCCTGGCGAAAGTGTATAAGGTATGCGCAGGTGGCTTGACCTGCGTACGATGAACAGTGTGCAAGGGAATGAGAGGAGGCTGGTTTCATGTTGAAGGATTTATGGGCTGTCCGGGAGGCGGTAAGAGAAAAGAATCCGCTGGTTTATAACATTACCAACACCGTGGTGACTAATTTTACGGCAAATGTCCTTTTGGCGGCAGGAGCTTCACCTATTATGTCGGAGGGGGCTGCGGAAGCAGAGGACTTGGCGAGAATTTGCAGCGTGCTGGTATTGAATATCGGGACATTGCATACCCGGCAGATAGGGTATTGTCTAAAGGCCGGTGAATATGCCAATAAATTTCAAAAGCCAGTTGTCCTCGATCCGGTGGGGGTGGGAGCCACCGCCTATCGCAATGTCACCGCCGGACAAATTCTGCAGGATGTCCGGGTTGCCCTGATTCGCGGCAATTACGGTGAAATTGGTTTTATTGCCGGGACGGCGGGACAAGTTAAGGGGGTTGACAGTGCAGACTCCGGCCTTGACTTGCCAGCAGTGAAAAAGATGGCTCAGGAGTACTCGACATTGGTGGCCGCCACCGGTGCCACCGATTACCTGACAGATGGACAGTCAGTAATGACCAATGCTACGGGACATGAACTGTTGCAAATGGTAACCGGTACAGGCTGCGCCTTAACTTCGCTTACCGGTGCTTTTCTGGCTGTGGCGGACGAACCGCGGTTAGGTGTACTGGCTGCTTTGGCCTTTTATGGCGCTGCCGCCCGGAAAGCCGCAGAAAATAGCAAGGGGCCGGGCAGTTTTATGCCGAAGTTTTTGGACGCTTTGTATAATTTAAGCTATAAAGAGTTTAAGAAAGCGGCCGAAGACAAGGTGGCTCTGCTGACGGAGGCTGCTGCAGCCCCGGCGCCGCTGGAACCGTCGGCTGAAGAAGGCGAGTTGTGAACGAAAGGCTGACAGAAGAAACCATGACAAGTGACACGGAAGTCGAATTAAAGCTGCGGCTTAGCGATGCAGACGGCTGGAAGGCAGTGCTGGCGGATGATTTCTTACGACACATGGCTGCTGAACCGGAGTGGCGGCGGGATATGCTGCAAGCCGTTTATTATGATACCGCAGGCGGTGAGCTGCGTAAAAGGCGGCTGACCTACCGTATCCGGCAGGAGTCGGGACAATGGATGGCTACGGTCAAGGGAGGCGGTGCGGCGACGGGCGGCTTGCACCGGCGGCAGGAGTGGAATGTTCCGGTAGACGGTCCGGCAGTAGACCTTACGGTTTTCAAGCACAGTCCGGCCGGAGCTTTGCTGGCGGAAGCTATTGGGGGTGCGCAGCTACTCCCCTTATGCAGTACCGTGTTTGAACGGCACATGCTGCATGTCGAACGGGCCGGTCACACCGGTATCGAAGTGGCGGCCGACCGGGGCGAGATTGTCGCCGGCGGCAAACGGGCGCCGATTCTGGAACTGGAGCTGGAGCTGAAAAGTGGGCAGCCGGCCGAAGTTCTCCGGTTGGGGGCTGCATTAGTCCGCCGCTACCCGCTGGTGCTGGAATCGAGCAGCAAATACCACCGGGCCCTGCTATTGGCCGGTCTGGCGGAACCACCGGAGGTGCCGTCACCGGAGCAACGGACAGCGGCTATGCTTGTCCATTTGCAGGCCTTATTGGATGGCTGCGCCGGACATCCGCTGACGACGCGTGGTGTCCTGCAGGCGGAAATTGCCTCACTTTTGGATTTATGGGCTAAATTACTGTAAATTGGAAGACCTGCACGGTTAACTAAACCGGCAGGTCTTTGGCTTAACGATAAGACGGGAGTTTCCCGAAGCAAAGGAGGATTTGTGATGCGGATTTTATACTATGACTGTTTTTGCGGAATTAGCGGCGATATGAATCTGGCGGCTTTACTGGACTTAGGCGTGGATGAGGCGTATGTGCGTCAGGAGCTGGCCAAGCTGGAGCTTGGCGGTGAATATGTTCTTGCCGTGGACCGGGCAATGAAACAGGGCATAACCGGCACACAGGTGAAGGTTCATTTGACAGCGGAACCCGAGACGGACGAAACAGGAGACCGGCATAGTCATAATCAGGGACATGGCGATCATCACCGTCACCACGATCATCATCACCATCATCCTGGATCAGACCAGCATGAACATGGACATGAGCATGAGCATCACCACCATGAGCAGGAAGAGCATGCCCATCATCACCATGTGTTGTCAGCGGTAGCCGGGGAAGCGAGCCGGCCCCATGTGCACCGGAATCTGTATGATATTGAGCAGATTATCAATAACAGCCGCTTACCTGAGCGGGTCAAAGCGTTAAGTTGCCGGATGTTCCGGAAGATTGCAGCGGCGGAAGCCAAAGTCCACGGTAAGACGGTGGAAGAGGTTCATTTTCATGAGGTGGGGGCGACCGACTCGATTGTCGATATGGTTGGTGCCGCCATTGCGCTGGATTATTTACAGGTGGACAAGATCCTGGCATCGACTGTGCAGGTAGGCGGCGGTTTTGTGAAATGCGCCCACGGGGTTATGCCGGTACCGGCACCGGCTACCGCGGAGCTTCTGCAGGGAATTCCGGTCAAGTCCGGTCTTGTTCCGTTTGAGACAACTACGCCGACGGGGGCAGCCGTTTTAGCGGCTAATGTGGACCAATTTACCGATGAAATGAATTTTGTCATTGAGAAAACGGGCTATGGTATCGGTCACCGGGATATGAATATCCCCAATGTTCTCCGGGTGTATCTGGGCCGTGACGATAGCCGGAGTGCGGTTAAAACCGGGCAGTGGATATGGGAGACCAATTTGGACGATATGAGTCCCGAGCAATACGGTTACGTGGAGGAACGGCTGTTTGCCGCCGGTGCGCTGGATGTATGGAAAAGTCCGATTGTCATGAAAAAGGGAAGACTGGCCACGACGCTCAGTGTATTAGCCGAGGCTGCCAGCGAGCAAGCGGTGTTGGACCTGCTGCTGCAGGAAACAACAGCTCTTGGCGTGCGCAAATACCAGGTGGAAAAAATTATGCTGGACCGGGAATTTGTGACATTGGACACCTGCTACGGCCAGATCAGTGTGAAAAAGGCTTATTATGGCGGAAAACTGGTTAAATATAAGCCGGAATATGAGGACTGCCGGCGCTGTGCCGCTGCGCACGATGTGCCACTGGCGTTAGTCTATCGGGAAGTAGCAAAGCTGATGGAGGAAAAGGGCTATGTCGGCAAGTGAAAAATATAAAGAGCTTGTAGCTCTGTTGCAGCAAATGGGCAAGGTTGTGGTGGCCTTCTCCGGCGGAGTGGACAGCACTTTCTTGTTAAAAGCGGCTCATGAAACGCTGGGAAATAATATGAAGGCCTTAACCATCCTGTCGCCGTATATTCCGCAGTGGGAAATAAAAGAGGCTAAAGAATTGGTCGGAAAAATCGGCGCTGCCCATGAAATACTGGAAGTACCGCTATTGGATACCATCCGGTTTAATCCGGAAAATCGCTGCTACCTGTGTAAAAAGGCTGTGTTCAGTCTGATTCAGGCTAAAGCCAGGGAAGAAGGCTTTGACTATGTGGTTGACGGGACGAATTTTGACGATACCGGTGATTACCGCCCTGGTTTGCAGGCGTTAAAAGAATTAGGCATCCGCAGTCCATTACTCGAAACCAGGCTTACCAAGGCGGAGATCCGGCAGCTATCCAGGGATATGGAATTACCCACCTGGGATAAACCGGCCTATGCCTGCCTGCTGACCAGGATTCCGTATGGGAATGAATTGAAGACCGACGATTTTACAAAAATCGAAAGGGCGGAAACTTATCTTATGAGCATCGGGTTTCGAGCGGTGCGAGTTCGCTGTCATGGTGAAATCGCCCGGATTGAGATTCCCCGCGGCGACCGCGGCAAGCTGTTTGATGTGTCGCTGCTTGACCGGATTGCCGGGCAGTTGAAGGAGTATGGGTTCCGGTATGTTTCATTGGATTTGGAAGGATACCGCATGGGCAGCCTGAATGAACAACTGGGTTCGGGAGTTCTGCCAGGGAGCAGTAGCGGCAAGGAGGCGGCAGAATGAATAAAGAGGAGCTAAAGCACTTGCTGCAATTGGTCCACGACCGGCAGGTAAGTGTGGAAAAAGCGCAGCAGGCGCTGGAGGATTTGCCCTTTACCGAGCTTGGGTTTGCCACAATTGACAATCACCGGGAGCTTAGGGTAGGGTATCCGGAGGTCATCTATTGTGAAGGCAAGACGGTAGAGCAGGTACGGGAAATTGTAGCCTTTATGCTAGACCGGGATGTTACCATCCTGGCTACCCGGGCCAATGAGGCGATGTACCGGGCGGTAGCGGAACTGACGGAGGAAGCGGCTTATAATCCGCTCGGACGGACGATTACCATCCGGCGCAAGGCTCCAGAACAGACGGATAGCTATATTGCCATTGTGGCTGCCGGTACGTCCGATCTGCCGGTGGTGGAAGAGGCGGCAGAAACGGCTTTAGCCTTGGGCAATCGGGTGGAGAAAATTACTGATGTCGGTGTGGCCGGCATTCACCGGTTGTTTGCCAAAATGGAAATCATTCGCGGCGCTAAAGTTGTTATTGTGGTGGCCGGTATGGAGGGCGCGCTGGCCAGCGTGATCGGCGGTATGGTGGATAAGCCGGTTATTGCCGTGCCGACCAGCGTGGGCTATGGTGCGAACTTTGGCGGGTTGGCGCCGCTGCTCACTATGCTGAATAGCTGTGCCAGCGGGGTAACGGTTGTAAATATTGACAACGGCTTTGGCGCAGCTTACAGCGCCAGCATCATTAATAAGCTGTAGCTTCAATAAACTGTAGCTCTAAAAGAACAACCCCCTTTGTCCCGTAAGCGTCCGGGGACAGAAGGGGGTTGTTCTTTTTATGCGGGGATTAGCGGGTGCCCAGGTTTTCTCCCTGGCTGACTGCGGCTTGTGCAGCCGCCAGCCGGGCGATAGGGACCCGGTAGGGCGAGCAACTGACAAAATCCAGGCCTAGTTGATGACAAAAGGCAATCGAACTGGGTTCGCCGCCATGTTCGCCGCAAATACCGGTAATCAGATCGGGGCGGGTTTGCCGTCCTTTTTCCACTGCCAGCTTCATGAGCTGCCCCACGCCTTTGCGGTCAAGAGCGATAAAGGGATTTTCCTTCAAGATTTTCTGCTCCAGGTAGTAGGGCAGGAATTTGCCTTCGGCGTCGTCACGGCTAAAGCCCATGCAGGTTTGGGTCAAGTCGTTCGTGCCAAAGCTGAAAAATTCCGATACTTCCGCCAATTCGTCGGCTAACAGGGCGGCCCGGGGAATTTCGATCATAGTGCCGCAACTGTAGTGGAACGAAGTGCCATAGGTGGCAAAGACTTCCTGGGCAATCGTTTTAATCCGTTCGTTAAAGAAAATTAGTTCAGCCTTGTCGATGGTGAGCGGTATTTCCACCTCCGGCAGCACGGTATAGCCTTCTTTCGTCAGACGGGCTGCCGCATTGAAGATGGCACGGATCTGCATTTCATAGATTTCCGGGAAGGTAATGCCGAGGCGGCAGCCACGGTGTCCCAGCATGGGATTGAACTCGTGCAATTGCCGTATCTTACGCAGCAAGGAATCTTTTTCGCTTAGCAATTGGGCATTTTTGCCGGAGGTGCGCAGTTTCGTCGTTTCTACCAGCAATTCTTCCAGACTGGGCAAAAATTCATGCAGCGGCGGGTCTAGCAAACGGATGCAGACGGGAAGCCCCTCCATGGCCTGAAGTATACCGTAGAAATCATTCTCCTGAATCGGTAACAGGTGGGATAAAGCATCCTGACGTTCTTCCAGGCTTTCGGCCAGGATCATCTGTTGAACGAAGGGGAGCCGGTCGGCGCCCATAAACATGTGCTCGGTGCGGGTAAGGCCGATGCCGGTTGCGCCGAAAGCGCGCGCTTTGGCGGCATCTTCCGGGGTATCGGCATTAGCCCTGACGCTCAGCTTTTTCACTTCATCAGCCCAGGCCAGCAGCGTAGTGTACTCTGCTGAAAGTTCCGGGTCTTTCATCGGCACCTGACCGGAGATGACTCTGCCGGTTGCACCGTCGATGGAGATGACGTCGCCGGCCTTGATAGTCAGGCCGCCTACGGTAAATTCCTGTTTAGCGTAATCAATTTTTATTGATTCGCAGCCGCAGACGCAGGGTTTTCCCATGCCGCGGGCCACTACCGCCGCATGACTGGTCATGCCGCCACGACTGGTCAGAACGCCTTCGGCGGCGATAATGCCGTGAATGTCGTCAGGCGTTGTTTCCATGCGCACCATGAGGACATTAATGCCGAGCTTGGCAATTTTCTCCGCCTTGTCGGCGTCAAAAACCACCTGCCCGGAGGCCGCTCCCGGTGAAGCTGGCAAACCCTTGGCAATGACCGTAAGCTTGGCTGAACTGTCAATCTGCCGGTGTAGCAGTTGGTCGAGCTGTTCCGGTTCTACCATCAACAAAGCTTCTGTTTTGCCGACGAGGTTTTCCTGAACCATGTCATGGGCAACCTTTACGGCTGCCTGGGCGGTACGTTTGCCGTTACGGCATTGGAGCATATAGAGTTTGCCCCGCTCAATGGTAAATTCAATGTCCTGCATATTTTTGTAATGATTTTCCAGTGTCTGGACAATATTCACAAATTGGTCGTAGATTTCCGGCATGTCCTGTTGTAATTGGGCGATTGGCTGCGGTGTCCGGATGCCGGCTACCACATCTTCTCCCTGGGCGTTCATCAGATATTCGCCGTACAAGACGTTTTCGCCGGTGGAAGGATTGCGGCTGAAGGCAACGCCGGTGCCTGAGTCGTTGCCCATATTGCCGAAAACCATAGATTGCACATTGACAGCCGTTCCCAGATCATGGCTGATTTTATTCAAGTTACGGTAGATAATGGCCCGTTGGTTGTTCCAGGATTTAAAGACCGCTTCAACCGCCATAAAAAGCTGGTCCAGCGGGTCTTCGGGGAAGGAGCGTCCGGTCTGATTTTCCACCAGCTCCTTATACTTGTCGATGACGTTACGCAATGATTGGGCCGACAGCTCCTGGTCATACACAACGCCGGCACTTTCTTTTTCCTGGCTTAATATGTACTCAAATTCATGTTTAGGTATTTCCAGTACGACATCGGAAAACATCTGAATGAAACGACGGTAGGAATCATAGGCAAAGCGCAGGTTATTAGTGTTTTTGGCCACACTCTGCACCGTTGTTTCGTTAAGTCCGAGATTTAAAATAGTGTCCATCATGCCAGGCATGGAAAATACTGCGCCTGACCGTACGGAGACCAATAAAGGGTCGCCCGGATCGCCCAGTTTCTTACCGGACTTGCTTTCGACGAGCTTTAGCTTTTCCAGAATTTCTTCCCGCAAGCCATTAGGGAAGGACCCGCCGACCCGATAATAATCCCGGCATGCTTCTGTCGTGATGGTCATTCCACAGGGTACCGGCAGACCAAGATTGGTCATTTCCGCCAGATTGGCACCCTTGCCGCCAAGCAGAGACCGCATGTCGGCGCGTCCTTCGGTGAACATGTACACATAGTTTGACATTTACATCGCTCCTTTACGGTAGTAATCCAGCAGTTTGGCTGCTGTTTCTTCCATTGCTTTATTGGTTACGTCAATAATAGGGCAGCCTATTTTTCGCATAACCGAAAGAGCATAATCGATTTCATAAAAGATCCGTTCCGGGCTGGCATAGTCGGCAGCAGGAGATAGCCCCATCGTTTTTAACCGCTCTTTCCGTATTTCCAGCAAGAGTGGCGGTCTGATTGTCAGGCCGACGATTTTATTGGTCGGAATCTGGTAAAGCTCATCGGGTGGTGTTACGTCAGGCACCAGCGGAACATTGGCCATTTTGATTCCTTTATGGGCTAAATACATGCATAAGGGTGTCTTGGATGTCCGGGATATGCCAATCAGTACGAGGTCGGCCCGTAATAAGCCGCGAGGGTCCTTACCGTCGTCAAACTTGACGGCAAACTCAATAGCTGCCACTTTATTGAAATAATCTTTATCCACCTTCCGGATAATTCCCGGTTCGTTTTTTGGCTGCAGGCTGGTTTCCTTGCTGAAAGCGCTTAGCAGAGGCCCCATAATATCTACGTGAACAAGGTTTAGAGCGTGCAGTCTGGCCTCTAAGTAGGCTTTCAGCTCCGAGCCTACCAGTGTGTAGACGACAATGCCGCCGACCGCCTCCACTTCGGATAATACCTCGTCCACCTGCTCCTCCGAAGCAAGGAAAGGAATGCGCCGGATGTCCACGCGGCCCGAGCCGAATTGGCTGATGGCTGCTTTTACCACTATTTCACCGGTTTCGCCGATTGAATCAGACAGTATATGTACAATAGGTATTGTGTTCATGGTTCAAATATGCCTCCTTATATGCTATAACCGGTATCGGCCAGTTGGACAAAGAGCCTGGTTATATTGGTTTTGGTGAAACGTCCTACAACTTGTAATTTTTCTGTTTTGTCAACAACAACAACCTTGACTACCGGTAAAGCATCCACCTGATGGTTGAGAAGTTTTTTTGCAGCGTCCAGCACCGGTTCATCCGGGGTGGTGACAATAATATTCGGCATACGGGTCATGGCCACTTTTACAGGAAGTTCGGTAAGATTTCTATCACCCATACTGGCTTTCAGAAGATCTTTGCGGGAGACCACACCTTCCAGAAAGCCTCCCTCGGAAACAATCATAATTGTACTGACATCTTCGGTAAACATCGTTACGATGGCATTATAGACCGAACAGTTCTCCCGGATGACAACCGGTAAGGAATGAGCATCGCTGATTTGGATATTGCCTAATATGGTGGCAATATAGTCGGACGGAGTCTTATGCGTGTAGTAATAGCCGACCCGCGGCCTGGCTCCTAGTAGGCCGGACATGGTCAGTACGGCCAGGTCGGACCGCAAGGCTGCCCGGCTGAGACCGAGTTTATCGGCAATATCTTTCCCGGTAATAGGACCGGCTTGTTTTACTATTTCTAAAATATTGGACTGTCTGACTGTTAAATCGATGACGGTCACCTTCCTTTCCTGAATATGGCGCGATAATAAAAGATAAATCATTAATAATAGTACCATGATTTTGTTCGTGTGGCAATAAAAGGAATAAAATTTTATTTATTTACATAAATAATTAGCTTTAATAGCGGGTTTGCTTGACTAATGGTGTAGTTTTAAGGGGGATTATAGTATTTTATGATGACCAAGAATTTAGGGCATGTTTTTAAGCTATACTAAATCCGCTCTTACGGTTCCTTTAATGCGATGCTTGGTTAACATGTTTTAATAAGGTCACTATTCCTGTAAAAAATGTTACTTCGTCTGGCGCAAAAATCACTCACCAGGGATACTTTCACTAGTCTCAAAATATGCCTCAAGGGTCGTGTGGCAGGATTTTGTTGCTTTGGCGAGAATATTAAAAATAATATAAACGCAGTTGGCGGCAGCGAGGGAAGCTGCTTCTCTTTACAGCGTGCACCAAAGAACTGCTTTTAATTCGGTTCCCCTAGGAGGTAACGATGGTTCGGTTGGGAGTGCGACTGATTTTCAGCTTTTGCCTGGGTATCTTGATCTTCCTGCAAGGGGTTCATTTGCCGGTGGTTCAGGCGGGAACGCTAATCAGCACCAAGGATGAGATTGAAATGGGCCGCAACGTGGCCAAGCAGGTGGAAAAGCAGTATGGGCTGCTGGATGACCCGGCTCTGCAGGAACGGGTTGACCGTATCGGCCGGCGTCTGGTTGCCGTGTGTGATCGCAAGGATCTGCCTTATACGTTTAAGGTTCTCAACTCAAAAGAGGTTAACGCCTTTGCTGTTCCTGGCGGTTTTATTTATGTCTATAAAGGCTTGATTGACCTCATGCCTTCCGATGAGGAGCTAGCCGGGGTTATCGGCCATGAGATCGGGCATATTGTCAAGCGCCATAGCGTGCGCCAGATTGAAAAGGGACTGGGGATGAATATTTTATTCGGCGTTCTGTTTGGTGACAGGGGAGCGTTACTGCAAAACTTAGCCTACAATGCGATTATGGCCGGCTATAGCCGGACTGATGAACGGGAAGCTGATTATCTGGGCTTCGTACATACTTACCGGGCAGGTTACAATCCTTATAGCATGTTGATTGGCTTAAAAAAATTGGCCACTATGGATCAGAAATATCATTACGATTTATTTTCCGATCATCCGGAAGGGCAGGCCCGGATCAAGGCAGTGGAAGGATATATAAAAGATCAGAACATATCCCCGACCGTTAACGAGGGGGCGGACGGGAAGGCGGCACAGGTGGTGGATGGCGATTGGTCGCTGCCGCCGATCACCGCCGAATATGCCGGGTACAAACCGGCATACCGGGCTTATTTCGTAGCCGGCACATTGTTCCGGCTCAAGCAGCTTCCCGACTATAATCCCGATAAATATATTCTGGATCATGACGACAATGGCATTACCGTCTATTATGATGACCGTTCGGTCATTACGCTGACGCCGCAGGACGCGGCGGCGCAAAATATGTCGGTCATGGATTTGGCGGCCGAATATTTAACTAAATTGAGAAGCTGGCGTCAGTCATAACCAAAGGGGAGCCGGCCTGATTTGATCAGGCCGGCTCCCCTCAGGCTGTTGAAGAACCCCATGGTTTGGGAAAGATCTAAGCCATGGGGGTTTCTATTAGACAAAACAAAAGGAAAACCATCACTAAGTAGACTCAAAAAGAAAAGATTGCCGATACCTACGCCAGTCTGGCGAGGTGATTGGCAATCTTTTTCATGTTTTGACAAGCAGCCGTTAGTAACGCCTGCTCTTGTACATGCTCTCTACCCCTAAACCGGCAATAGCGAAGTCCGTGCAGTTGCTTAGCGTCTGCAAAACTCCGCTCAATGGTTTGACTTCTCTTCCTATATAGCATTTTTCCTGACTTCGTAAGCCGGTTTTGCCGAACCCACTCTTTAGAATCTTCCC
>NZ_FQZD01000018.1 GCF_900141835.1 Propionispora hippei DSM 15287
GTTTCGCCAGTAGGGCCTGTAATACCTGTTGCTCCAGCAACCCCAGCTTCTCCAGTTTCGCCGGTTATCCCGGTAGCACCCGTTTCACCAGCAGGACCAGTAGTGCCTGTTGCCCCCGTGATACCAGTTTCACCAGTGCTGCCAGTCGTCCCAGTAACACCTGTTTCACCGGCAGGGCCGGTCGTACCTGCCATCCCAGTGGCACCAGTTTCTCCAATGCTGCCGGTTAGCCCAGTAGCGCCTGTTTCACCGGTGCTGCCGGTCATTCCGGTAGAACCTGTCGTACCAGTTCCTCCAGTACTGCCGGCCATTCCAGTAGCACCGGTTTCACCAGCAGGACCGGTAGTGCCTGTTGCCCCCGTAACCCCAGTTTCTCCGGTGGCCCCGGTGATTCCGGTAGCGCCCGTTTCACCAGCAGGGCCTGTGATACCGGTAGCCCCAGTGATTCCGGTTTCTCCGGTGCTGCCGGTCATTCCAGTAACACCTGTTTCGCCGGTAGGACCTGGCGTACCGGTTGGACCAGTCAACCCCGTTTCTCCGGTGGCCCCGGTGATTCCAGCAGCGCCCGTTTCACCGGTAGCCCCTGTTTCACCAGCAGGACCAGTGGTACCAGTTGGCCCAGTGACCCCAGTTTCACCGGTAGAACCTATTTCACCAGTGATACCGGTCGCTCCAGTCATCCCAGTAGCACCTGTTGCACCGGTAGAACCAGTCGTACCGGTCGCCCCGGTGGCTCCGGTTTCTCCAGAACTGCCGGTCAGTCCAGTAGGGCCTGTTTCACCAGTAGCGCCTGTAATGCCAGTTGATCCAGTAACTCCAGTTTCACCGGTGCTGCCAGTCATCCCGGTAGTGCCTATTTCACCAGTAGGACCGGTGGTACCGGTCGCTCCAGTAATCCCAGTTTCCCCAGCAGGGCCAGTAGCACCGATTTCGCCAGTAGCACCTGTTTCGCCAACAGGGCCAGTGATGCCGGTCGTTCCGGTCACACCTGTTTCACCGGTAGGACCTGTTGTACCGATTGCCCCAGTTTCACCGGTGCTGCCAGTTATCCCAGTAGCACCTGTTTCACCGGCAGGGCCAGTCGTACCAGTTGTCCCAGCAACCCCAATTTCTCCAGTGGCTCCGGTTATCCCAGTAGCACCCGTTTCACCGGTAGGGCCAGTAATACCTGTCGTACCTGTAACCCCTGTGACCCCGGTTTCACCAGTGCTGCCGGTCATTCCAGTAGCGCCTGTTTCGCCAGTAGGACCGGTAGTGCCGGTCGCTCCGGTCACACCCGTTTCTCCAGTGGTTCCGGTTATCCCAGTAGTACCTGTTGCACCAGCAGGACCGGTGGTACCGGTCGCTCCAGTAATCCCGGTTTCTCCAGTGCTGCCGGTCAGTCCAGTAGTGCCCGTAATACCTGTTGCTCCAGTGACTCCAGTTTCACCGGTGCTGCCAGTTATTCCGGTAGCACCGGTTTCGCCAGTAGGACCAGTGATACCGGTTTCTCCGGTGTCACCAGTCAATCCGGTCACACCTGTTTCACCAGCAGGGCCAGCGACACCTGTCATCCCTGTGGCACCAGTTTCTCCGGTGCTGCCGGTCAGTCCGGTAGCACCTGTTTCGCCAACAGGGCCAGTGATACCGGACGCCCCGGTAACACCCGTCTCACCGGTATTGCCAGTTATCCCAGTAGCACCTGTTTCACCGGTAGGGCCAGTGGTACCGGTCGCTCCGGTCACACCTGTTTCGCCAGAAGCGCCTGTAATGCCAGTTGGTCCAGTGATCCCAGTTTCTCCGGTGTCACCAGTCAATCCGGTAGCACCAGTAGTGCCAATTGCTCCAGTGACTCCAGTTTCTCCTGTGCTACCGGTCATTCCAGTAGCACCTGTTTCACCAGCAGGACCGGCGGTACCAGTTGGCCCAGTGACCCCAGTTTCACCGGTGTCGCCGGTCATCCCAGTAGCACCCGTTTCACCGGTAGGACCAGTTGGTCCGGTGCCCCCAGTTTCACCGGTGTTGCCGGTCAATCCAGTAGCGCCCGTTTCGCCAGTAGGGCCAGTAATGCCTGTTGCCCCCGTGATACCAGTTTCTCCTGTGCTACCAGTCGTCCCAGTAACACCTGTTTCACCGGTAGCACCTGTTTCGCCAGTAGTGCCAGTAGTGCCGGTCGCTCCGGGCACACCCGTTTCTCCAGTGGTTCCGGTTATCCCGGCAGCACCTGTTTCGCCAGTAGGGCCAGTAATACCGGTTGCTCCAGTGACTCCAGTTTCACCGGTGCTGCCAGTTATTCCGGTAGTGCCCGTTTCGCCAACAGGGCCAGTGATACCGGTCGCCCCGGTAACACCCGTCTCACCGGTGCTGCCAGTTATCCCAGTAGCACCTGTTTCACCGGTAGTGCCCGTTTCACCAGTGGCGCCTGTCGTACCGGTTGGTCCGGTCACACCAGTTTCACCGGTGCTACCGGTCATCCCGGTAGTGCCTGTTTCACCAGTACCGCCTGTAATGCCAGTTGGTCCAGTGATCCCGGTTTCACCAGTACTGCCGGTCAGCCCAGTAGCGCCTGTTTCGCCAGTGGGACCAGTAGTGCCGGTCGCTCCGGTCACACCCGTTTCTCCTGTGGCCCCGGTCATCCCGGTAGCACCTGTTTCACCAGTAAGGCCAGTGATGCCAATTGCCCCCGTGACCCCAGTTTCACCGGTGATGCCGGTCATTCCGGTAGCACCGGTTTCACCGGTAGAACCAGTGGTGCCTGTTTCCCCGGTGACCCCAGTTTCTCCAGTGCTACCAGTCATCCCAGTAGTTCCTGTTTCACCAGTAGGACCAGTAGTGCCGGTCGCTCCGGTCACACCCGTTTCTCCAGTGGCCCCAGTGATTCCGGTAGCGCCCGCTTCGCCAGTAGGACCTGTCGTGCCGGTTGGTCCGGTCACCCCAGTTTCACCGGTGTTGCCAGTTATCCCAGTAGCACCCGCTTCACCAGTAGGGCCAGTAATACCGGTTGCTCCAATGACCCCAGTTTCTCCAGTACTGCCGGCCATTCCAGTAGCACCGGTTTCACCAGCAGGACCGGTGGTACCAGTTGGCCCAGTGACCCCAGTTTCACCGGTGTCGCCGGTCATCCCAGTAGCACCCGTTTCACCGGTAGGACCAGTTGGTCCGGTAATCCCGGTTTCTCCAGTGCTGCCGGTCATCCCGGTAGCGCCCGTCACACCGGCAGGACCAGTCGTACCGGTTGCCCCCGTGCCCCCGGTTTCTCCGGTGCTGCCGGTCAGTCCGGTAGCACCTGTTTCGCCAGTAGGGCCTGTAATACCTGTTGCTCCAGCAACCCCAGTTTCGCCAGTCATCCCAGTAGCGCCCGTTTCACCGGTAGGGCCAGTGGTACCGGTAATCCCGGTTTCTCCAGTGCTGCCGGTCAGTCCAGTAGTGCCCGTAATACCTGTTGCTCCAGTGACTCCAGTTTCACCGGTGCTGCCAGTTATTCCGGTAGCACCGGTTTCGCCAGTAGGACCAGTTGGTCCAGTGCCCCCAGTTTCACCGGTGTTGCCGGTCAATCCAGTAGCGCCCGTTTCGCCAGTAGGGCCAGCGACACCTGTCGTCCCTGTGGCACCAGTTTCTCCGGTGCTGCCGGTCAATCCAGTAGCACCTGTTTCACCGGTAGGACCAGTAATACCAGTAGCACCGGTAACACCAGTAGCACCGGTAGCGCCCGTTTCGCCAATAGGGCCAGTAATGCCTGTTGCCCCCGTGAGCCCAGTTTCTCCAGTATTGCCAGTCATCCCAGTAACACCTGTTTCACCGGTAGGGCCAGTGGTACCGGTCGCTCCGGTCACACCTGTTTCACCGGTAGGACCTGTTGTACCGGTTGCCCCGGTTTCACCGGTGTTGCCGGTCAGTCCGGTAGCACCTGTTTCGCCCGTGGAACCTGTTGAACCTGTAACCCCAGTTACCCCAGTTTCTCCAGTGTTACCAGTCATTCCAGTAGTACCGGTCACTCCAGTAGCACCTGTTTCACCGGTAGGGCCAGTCGTACCAGTTGTCCCAGCAACCCCAATTTCTCCAGTGGCTCCGGTTATCCCAGTAGCACCCGTTTCACCAGCAGGGCCAGCGACACCTGTCGTCCCAGTGGCACCAGTTTCACCGGTGTTGCCGGTCATTCCAGTAGCGCCCGTTTCACCAACAGGGCCAGTGATACCGGTCACTCCAGTAGAACCTGTCGTACCTGTAACCCCAGTGACCCCAGTTTCACCAGTGCTGCCAGTCATTCCAGTAGTGCCTGTTTCGCCAGCAGGGCCAGTCGTACCGGTTGGGCCAGTCAACCCCGTTTCGCCAGTAATGCCAATTGCCCCCGTGACCCCAGTTTCACCGGTGATGCCGGTCATTCCGGTAGCACCTGTTTCACCGGTAGGACCAGTCGTACCGGTTGGTCCAGTAACCCCAGTTTCTCCAGTACTGCCGGTCGCTCCGGGCACACCCGTTGCTCCAGTGGCTCCGGTTATCCCGGTAGCACCTGTTTCACCGGTAGGGCCAGTAATACCTGTCGTTCCAGTTACCCCAGTTTCACCGGTGTCGCCGGTCATTCCAGTAGCACCTGGGTCACCAGTAGTTCCAGTGGTACCGGTCGCTCCGGTCACACCTGTTTCACCAGCAGGGCCTGTGATACCGGTAGCCCCAGTGATTCCGGTTTCTCCTGTGCTACCGATCATTCCAGTAGAGCCCGTTTCGCCAGTAGCGCCTGTAATGCCTGTTGCCCCCGCGCTACCAGTTTCTCCAGTACTGCCGGTCATTCCAGTAGCGCCTGTTTCGCCAACAGGGCCAGTGATACCGGTGGCCCCGGTAACACCCGTCTCACCGGTGTTGCCAGTTATCCCAGTAGCACCTGTTTCACCAGCAGGGCCTGTGGTGCCTGTTGCTCCCGCAATCCCCGTTTCTCCAGTGATACCAGTCATCCCGGTAGTGCCCGTTTCGCCAGTAGGGCCAGTAATACCTGTTGCGCCGGTGCCCCCAGTTTCACCGGTGCTGCCGGTCATTCCAGTAGTACCGGTTTCACCGGTAGCGCCAGTGGTACCGGTCACTCCAGTAGCACCTGGGTCACCAGTAGAACCTGTCGTACCGGTCGCACCGGTGACTCCGGTTTCTCCGGAACTGCCGGTCAGTCCAGTAGGGCCTGTTTCACCAGTAGCGCCTGTAATGCCTGTTGCTCCAGTAACCCCGGTTTCTCCGGTATTGCCAGTTATCCCAGTGGTGCCGGTTTCGCCAGCAGGACCGGTTGTACCGGTCGCTCCGGTTACACCTGTTTCTCCAATGGCTCCAGTCATCCCGGTAGCGCCAGTTTCGCCGGTAGGACCAGTAGTGCCTGTTACCCCCGTGACCCCGGTTTCTCCGGTGCTACCGGTCGTTCCGGTAGTACCTGGGTCCCCAGTAGAACCTGTCGTTCCGGTCGCCCCAGTTTCACCGGTGCTACCGGTCATCCCAGTCATTCCAGTAGCGCCTATTTCACCGGTAGGGCCAGTGGTGCCAGTAGAACCTATGCTACCGGTTGATCCAGTGCAACCAGTAGTGCCGGTTATGCCGTTTATACCTGTTGCCCCGGTTGGACCAGTTGGTCCAGTTGCTCCTATGAAGAAGGGTGGAAGCGGATGGGTGTGTCCTTTAGAGCATATGTAGTGCCAGGAACGATTTGTTTTCTTTAAACCGGGGATTCTTTTAGTTCTATAAAAAACATAAGGAAAATTATATTTCATAAGACATCACCTCTACGTGTCCAGTACAGAATTTATGCCGTAGTATCCTATGAGGATAAATGTTTGAAGGGAACGAGTAAAAAAGAAATACAGGCCGTTAGTTTAGCGAAACTGCAGATTGTAAAGATAGTAGTATTTATTAAGTTTTTTGCGAAATTGTCTGATGATTGCAAAAGAATACATAATACAATGTCTGAATTGTCTATATCGTGAATAAATTCACTAGACAAAAAAACGATTATGCATTATGCTATAAACAGAATACGAATAGTGGGGTAGAGTTACGGTGAACCCCCTAAAGTAGGCGTTGATTTTTAAAGAAATCAGCAGCTATTTTAGGGGGTTCTTTTTATTTAAATATAAATAAGGTCGAGTACAATGTGGAGGTTTACATGAAACAGAAAAAAGTATCACGAAGAGGATTTTTTAAACTTCTTGGTACCGCAGGGGTCGTGGGGGTTGGTGCAACGGTTAGCGGCTGCAGCAATGAATCGGCCGGAGGCAAAGGCTGGATGCCAAGTCAGTATAATGTTCCTGCCAACTGGCCCGTTCAGGTTAAAGGACGGATTCCGATAGATAGCAATAATGTATCCATTGAGCGGGATGATGCGAAATGTATTCTGTGCGGACAGTGTCTGGAAGTATGCCGCAATGTGATGAGTGTATATGGCTATTATGAGCTGCCGGTGAAAAAAGAAGTTGTGTGTATAAATTGCGGTCAATGTACGTTGTGGTGTCCCACCGGTGCCATTACCGAGCGGCAGGATACGGCGAAAGTGTTAGCGGCGCTTGATAATCCAGCAGTTCATGTGCTTGTGCAAACAGCGCCGGCTACCCGTGTATCTTTGGGGGAAGAATTCGGCTTGCCGCCGGGCAGCATTGTCCAGGGCAAGCAGGTGGCGGCGCTTAAAGCGCTTGGTTTTGATGCTGTGCTGGACACCTGTTTCGGTGCCGATCTAACCATTATGGAAGAGGCCTCGGAACTATTAGAGCGGGTGAAGCAACCGGAACACAGTCTGCCGCAATTTACCTCCTGCTGCCCCGGCTGGGTGAAGTTTGTTGAATATTACTATCCTGATCTTATGCCTCATTTATCAAGCTGTAAATCACCGCAGCAGATGTTTGGGGCGGTGGCTAAAACGTATTACGCGGCCAAGAAGCAAATCAGTCCGGAGAACATTGTATCGGTGGCGGTCATGCCCTGTACGGCAAAAAAGTTTGAGTGCCAGCGGCCGGAAATGAATGCGGCCGGCGTCGAGGCTAAACTGCCAGCGGTGCGTGATGTGGACATTGTTATCACTACACGGGAGCTAGCCCAATTGTTGAAAAAACGGGGCATTGACATGAACGGACTGGCCAGTGCCGAGTATGACTCTATTTTAGGGGAAACCAGCGGCGCCGGTATTATCTTTGGCGTTACCGGTGGGGTGATGGAGGCGGCGGTGCGGACTGCGTATCATT
Organism: Propionispora hippei DSM 15287; assembly: GCF_900141835.1. NCBI lineage: Bacteria > Bacillati > Bacillota > Negativicutes > Selenomonadales > Sporomusaceae > Propionispora > Propionispora hippei. The sequence goes on from NZ_FQZD01000018.1 coordinate 7,185, forward strand.
TGAGCACTGCTCAGGATCCGCCTGACAGTCTGTTGACCTGGAATCCTGTGCGCGGCCTTCAAGGCGTGAAAGAGGCGACTGCCGATATTCCCGGTCTTGGTACTGTTCGGGTAGCTGTCTGCCATGGCCTGAAAAATGCCAGGGAATTGCTGGCAGCAGTACGGGAGAAGAAGGCTCCCTGGCAGTTTATTGAGTTTATGGCCTGTCCCGGCGGCTGTATTGGCGGTGGTGGTCAACCCAGGACATCATTGCCGCCGACCGATGAAGTGCGCAAAGCCAGGATTGCCAACTTGTACAAATTGGATACGGCTTTGCCGGCCAAACGCAGTAGTTATCAGAACCAGGAAATCCGTCAGGTATATCAGGAGTGGCTGAAAGAGCCGTTGAGTGAAGAGGCGGAAGCATTGCTGCATACCCGGTTTGTTGACCGCAGCAATCAATTGACGGCAAAACGATAGGGAAGCGCTGATTGGTGATTTTCTATAAGCCGGTTTAAAAACAGGAGGTACCTGCTATGTCGAAAGGCGTGTTAACCGATCTTACCAAGTGCATCGGCTGTGGCAGCTGTGTGGTGGCTTGTAAGATGTGGAATAAACTGGAATATGATACAAAGCAGCCGGCCGTAGGGTCTGCAGCGAAATTAAACGATAAGAACTGGACAATTGTCAGCACCTGTGAGACGCAAAACAGTAAAGGAGAACCTGTCTGGCGGTTTGTCAAGCGTCAGTGTATGCACTGCCTGGAGCCGGCCTGTGTTTCGGCTTGTTTTTCCCGGGCATTGCAAAAAAATCCCGACGGCTCCATCGTTTATTATCCCGATTTATGTGTGGGCTGTCGTTACTGTATGCTCGCCTGTCCTTTTGATGTGCCGAAATATGAGTGGCAGAAGGCGGCGCCGGAAATTACAAAATGTCAGATGTGCTCTTCACGGCTGGAAAACGGGGAAGCCCCTGCCTGTGTATCGGTGTGCCCAACCGGAGTTATGCAGCTGGATGACCGTGATAAGCTGGTGGCCCGCGCGGAGCAGCAGATCAAAGATAATGATCAATATGTAAAAAAAATCTATGGCAAAGACGAGGTAGGCGGCACATCCTGGCTGTATATCTCAGATATTTCTTTTGAAGAACTGGGCTTTAAGGTCGTAGGCATGACGGCGCTCCCCACCTATACGCAACGTTTCCTGAAGCATACGCCGTTTATTGCCGTTGGATGGGGCATTTTGCTGGCGGCATTATCTTTTTACACCAGACGACGCAATGAGTTGGCCAAAGAGAAACAGCAAAACCGGCAAATGGAGGATGAGCATCATGAAAGTTGAGATATTGGGCTGGAAGTTTACCATTACACCGACTCGCCTGGTTTTGGCGGCTATTGCCGGCTTGAGCATTTTGACGATGCTGGTCCGCTTTATTACTGGTTTCGGTATGGTAACTAATTTGAGCGATGAATGGCCCTGGGGCCTCTGGATTGCATTCGATGTACTGACCGGCGTGGCTCTGGCCGGCGGCGGTTATTCCACAGCGCTGATCGTGCATATTCTGCACCGGGATAAATATCATCCCATCGCCAGAGGCGCCTTGCTGACGTCACTGTTGGGCTATATCCTGGTTATGCTGGGACTGTTTCTGGACATTGGTCAGTGGTTTAATTTCTGGCGGCCCTTTGTTTCCTGGGGGCATGCTTCGGTATTATTTGAAGTGTTCTGGTGCGTTTCCATTTATACTACCATCCAGACCCTGGAGTTCGGCGAGATTGTTACTGAAAAGATCGGGGTCCGTCTTCATGGACTGTTTAAAAAGATACTGCCTGTCCTGATGATTGTTGGCGTTATTTTTCCGACGCTGCACCAGTCGTCGCTGGGTGCGTTATTCCTGATCGCGCCGACTAAAGTGTATCCGCTTTGGTGGACGGAATTTTTGCCCGTATTTTTCCTCATGTCGTCCTTCTTTGTCGGACCGGCTATGATTACTATCGAGTCGGCGCTGGCAGGCAATTTTTTTGGGCATAAGGTTTCAAACGAGGTTCTGAGCGGTCTGGCCCGGATTGGCGGCGCCATGATGGCACTGTACCTGCTGCTCAAAGTATATGACCTGGTGTCCCGCGGCGTGTTCGGCCTGATGTTTGCCGGCAATTTTGAGGGTAATATGTTTTTGCTGGAAATGGTGCTGGGGCTTCTTGTGCCACTGGGTATTGTATTCAGCAAATGGGGCAACACCAAGGCCGGTTTGACTGTTTATGGAGTACTGACCGCGGGAGGCGTTATTTTGAATCGCATGAATACCGTATTTACTTCCATGCTGCATTACTCTGACGGTGCCTATTTCCCTTCCATATGGGAATTCATCATCAGCATCGGTCTGGTAGCTATCGGCTGTCTGTGCTATTGTTTTATTGTCGAGAATTTTAATATCTTCGATCATTCCCATACCGATAAGGAGAGCAGCGGAAAGACGAAAAACCAGTTCAACCGAAGCCCAATCGGTTCCATGCTGTCCAAGCAATAAGCCGTGTGCCGTTCATAATTCTTTCATCTTTTCTTCACAATATCTTCACAATGATCTGCTATAGTAAGTAACTACAGGTTAAAGGAGAGATGAAGAGTGAACATGACGCATTACATGGAATTATTGGCAGTGAACCAGCCCTGGAATCTGATTATATATATGGTGATTCCGGTAGCGTTGGCGGAAGCGCTCGTTGCTACTGAATTTTTCGTAGTTTTTAACCGGCTGCAGGCCGGCGCTATGCGGGCCTGGAACAAGTGGATTGGCATCGTGCTGGGCATTTACTTCTTAGGTGTTTTCCTGCAACTGTCGTTTACGGTAGTTCCCAGCCTCGCCTGGCGGGGGACGGCAGATATGATTGCCGTAGGAGCCTATTTGAGTGGTGTGATTCCACTGTTTTCCATCGCGCTGCTGGAACTGGGCGTGATTGGCGGTGGTAAAACTCATGAGGAAAAAATGAAGCTCCATTTCATTTTGCTGACCGTCTTTTTGGTTGTGGCGCATGTGGCCATGGTGTTTGGCATGATTGATCCTGCCATCATGGGCTGGAACCCTGGGGCGATGCACATGCCGGGCGGACATATGAGTCACCCGCAATAAAAGGCCCGAATAGTAGAAAAAGCAAAAGAAGGAAAACACCGACCGCCCCTGGCGGTCGGTGTTTTCCTTCTTTCCATTATGGACCGATCGTAGTACAATAGGCAATATAAGTGGCAAGGTATTTTCCAGTCCTCTGGGACTGGAAGAAAGAGGGTGGCAGGTTTGGCTGTTAGGAAGATCGCTTTTTTCGAATGCGATAAAAAACGCAAAGAATTTTATAGCCGCAATCTGCCGGGCTTTGAATTGCTATTCTATGCGGAAACGCTGGGACAGCAGCATATCCCGGCAATAAAGGACTGTGAAATTATCTCGGTGATCAATTACTCACCGGTAACGGAAAAGATCATAGAGCAACTGACCGGCACCAAGCTGATTGCGCTGGGCTGCACCGGTTTTGTTAATGTCGATGTCAGGGCTTGCGCCAAACAGGGCATTCTGGTCGCCAATACGCCGGGCTACAGTGATGATGCGGTAGCCGAGCACACGGTTGCGCTCATGCTGATGTTGCTGCGGCACGCTCACACGGCCTTTTTACAGGCCAGGGATAATAACTTCTCCTGGCAGGGTCTGCGCGGTAGAACGCTGCGCGGCAAAACACTGGGCATTATCGGCACCGGGAAAATCGGGTTGAAAGTAATTGAACTGGCTAACGCCTTTGGCATGAGAGTGCTTGCCTATAGCCGCCGGCAAAGAACCGATGAAGCGGCGCGGCTAGGGTTTGCCTACGCCGATTTGGACACAGTACTGGCTGAAAGTGATATTCTGTCGCTGCACCTGGCAGCCAGTCCGGAAACCCTTCATCTTTTCAATCAGGATAAAATAAGCCGCTGTAAACCGGGAGCCGTGCTGATCAATACCTCGCGCGGCGAAATTTGTGATACCAGGGCGCTGTTATGGGGGCTGGAAGAGGGCATCTTGCGGGGTGTTGCTTTGGACGTTCTGGAGGAAGAAAAGCTCTGCCAGGACAGCCGTCTGCTTACACCGGAGCTGACCGGTGCCCAACTGGAGACTTATGCGCTGAATCAGCGCCTTCTGCGTCATAAAAATGTGTTAATTACGCCGCATATCGGCTGGTTTACCGAAGAAGCCATTGCCAGCATGCTGACCGTTCATTTGGAAACGCTGCAGGCGTTCATTAACGGTACGCCTATTCATCTCATAAACCCCTAGGGAACCACTGATTTATTCACACCGTGCATCCTGGCGGAGATTTTTCCGTCTGGCTGCGTCAGCAAAACGTTGAAATAGGAACCGCTATTCCTGCGTTTTTGCTTCCTTGCCAGCCGAAAAAATCTTTCGTCAGGCTGACAGGCTCATTAAATCAGCGGTTCACTAGATTTTTTTAAATCTTAATTCTTTTAGAAAGGTAACCTTTGATTATGAATCAAACATTTTCCGGCCTGGCGTCCGCCGTCGGGTCCTATATACTGTGGGGATTTTTACCCATCTACTGGCGGTTGCTGCTGGACGTTCCAGCCTATACCATACTGGCTCACCGTATTGTCTGGTCTTTTGGCTTTATGATGCTTGTAGTGATTTGTGTTAACCGCGGCGGACAGTTTACAGCGGAGTGCAGGGAGATTTTCAGCGACACCAAGCGCTGGCTGGCCCTTGCCTCCGGTTCTGTCTTGATCAGCCTGAACTGGCTGACCTATATTTGGGCGGTCAATCATGATCGGATTATTGAAACCAGCCTGGGTTATTATATCAATCCGCTGGTCAGTATTTTTCTGGCCATCGTCGTTTTGAAGGAGCGACTGAGCTTCTGGCAGATGATCTCTGCTTTGTTGGCTTTAGCCGGGGTTCTGTTCATGGCTGTACATATCGGTACCGTTCCCTGGGTAGCCTTGGCCTTGGCGCTTTCCTTCGGGCTGTATGGCCTGTGCAAAAAACTGGCCAAGGTTACGGCTGTTGCCGGGCTGGCGCTGGAGACCTGCCTGGTGACGCCGTTGGCTCTTTTCTATTTATTTTATTTTCAACAAAGCGGTACAATAAGCGGTCTGACCAACTTTTCCACCACGGCGTTCCTGCTGGCGGGTACCGGTGTTATTACTGCTATTCCTCTGCTATTGTTTGCCAATGGTGCCAATCGCCTGTCGCTTACGGTACTGAGCTTTATCCAGTATTTGTCGCCGACCATTGCCTTACTTATTGGAGTCTTTTTATATCATGAACAGTTTACCGCTGTGCATGCGGTAACGTTTACCTTCATTTGGTCAGCGCTGCTGCTGCTTTCCCTGGGGAAAACGGCTTGGTTTAAAAAGGTGGAGGCTTATGCCGGTAGCCTGAAAAAGGCGATGGAATCCTAAGATGCGTCTTCAAACTATCGGAATGCTCCATGCGAGTGCTTTCTGCAGCAGACGAATTATACCCGAAAGGGCATGCGGAATTTTGCAGGAATAGCGGCCCTGTTTCAAAGTTGGCGGGCACTAGGAAAAATCGGCAAGCAGCTTGCGAAACTCGCTTTCGTCGGGAAACCGGCTGTGCAGTACTAGCTTTCCGTTGAGTACCAGAGCCGGCGTGTACCGGTCACTGGCGCTGTCGCGGGGCGCATGGTTGCAGCCGGGGCAGTAGCCGATTAGACAGCCGATATAAAGATTATATTCCTGCCGTAAGATGTCCTCGGCTTCTATTTTTTCAATAGTATAGGCTAGACCAAGCTCCTGCGCTATTTTTTCTACGACTTCCCGGTAATGGTCGCTGACAGCGCACTGAGAACCGAGGACTTTAATATTCAGCATGGTGTTAGTTCCTCCTCTTACTCTTATGGGCACTAGCTTTAGCAATAAAAAGGAGATATTCGGTCGATGAGGACGCGGATATCTCTTTTTATGATTAAAGAAAAATAAAAGATTGTCGTGTATGCTTATACCGTTATCCCGTTATGGTATTTTATGAATGACGGCATATAAATCAGTAAGGGCGGTGTACAAAACGGTCAAATCCTTATCGTTCAGGCAGGATAGCTTTTCCTGCAGAATGGCAAGCGTCTCCACTTTGCATTTTTCTCGCATTTCATATCCGGCGACAGTAAGTACAATGTGAATGATCCGACGATCCTCCATGTCCGGTTCACGCTTCACCAGGTTTTCCGCTACCAGTTTGTCAACAATCGGAGTCATCTGCTGTTTAGACATAACCAGCTCTTTGGCCAGGGACGTCATGGTGATGCCTTTTCTATCACTTAATCTTACCAGCACTCGCATCTGTGCCGGACTGAGCGGGATACTACTCTGCTGCATGACCGGACGGACGAAATTTCTTTCAAGCAGGGGGATCAAATGAAATAAGGTTTCCGCAGTTTGACGGTAATCCAAGAAATTCCCTCCTGTAGCATATTTTACGTTTGTTGCTAAGATTGACACTAAGATAGGGGAGAGGATAAGATATAATAAACAATTATTTAAGATATAGAATCATGGATATTTCGTAATAGTGAATATTTCAGAGATAGTGTAACACAAACGGCAATAAAAGTCGATAGAAGGTAACGTGTCCAAATGACGGAAAGGAGCAGAAAAAGGCGACAGGGACAGATGTGGTTCATCGCGGTTTTTTATACAATTTTTAAGCGAGGATTATACTATGCAAATAAATTGGAAGCCCATAACGAAACATAAAACCTGGATTGTGGTTGTGGCCGTACTAGCTGCTGCAGCAGCCGGCGGCGCGGTTTACTATCAAAAGAGCAGTACGCCGGTGGTTAAAGAAAGCACGATAGCGGTAAGCCGTGGCGACGTGCAAGAGACGGTTTCGGCTACCGGCACCATTTCGGCGGTTAATTCGGTAGAGATCAGTTCCCGGGTAACAGGATTGATTTCTGAGATGAAGGTGCAGGAAAATGATCTGGTAAAAGCCGGACAGGTATTGCTTGTCCTGGATGATACGACCTTGCGGGCGCAATTGTCGCAGTATCAGGCACAACTGCAAAATTACGCCGCCATTTATGAACGCGGCAAAAAACTGGCTTCTGTAGGTGGTTTATCCACTCAGGAGCTGGAGGCGGAACGGACCAATTACTTAGTGGCCCAGTCAACCTACAACAATTACGCGGCTCAACTTGATTATTATGTAATCAAATCTCCCATTGACGGTGTAGTCGTCGGTAAACCGACACCGGCCGGCCAAACGGTGGCCCAGGGGATTTCCAGCCCGCAGGTCATCATGACTATAGCGGACATGTCCAAAATGCAAATCAAAGTACTGGTCGATGAAACGGATATTGGCAAGATCAAGGTGGGACAGAATGTAACGTTTACAGTTGATGCCTATACCGATACAACCTTTAACGGTAAAGTGACCAGTATTTCCAAAAGCGCGACCACTTCGTCCAATGTCGTTTACTACCCTGTCTATGTGGATGTAGATCAGACCCAGGGACTGTTGTATCCAACGATGACTGCCAGAGTAAATATTATTACCGGTCAAAGCACCAATGCCATGCTTGTGCCGCTGGCGGCGGTGAAGGATAATGGCGGGCAAAAATATGTACAGGTCATGGTCAATGGGAAAATGGAAGATGTGCCGGTACAAGTTGGTTTAAGCGATGACCAGCATAGCGAAATTATAAGCGGACTCCAGGAAGGGGCCCAAGTGGTTATACCTGCTGCCAAAGCCGCTATCACCAAAACTCAGAATCAGCATCAGGGACCTCCGCTATAAGGAGGTTTGAGAATATGATTGATTTAACGGATGTTACCAAAACCTACGTGATGGGTGATTCGACAGTGTACGCATTGGCAGGCGTTAGCTTATCGATTGCTGAAGGAGAGTTTGCCGCCATCACCGGCCCTTCGGGTTCAGGAAAATCGACTTTGATGAATATTCTTGGCTGCCTTGACCGCCCGACAAGTGGCTCTTACCGGTTGGATGGACAGGAAGTGGCGTCTTTAAGTGATGACCAATTAGCCTGGACGCGAAATAAGAAAATCGGGTTTGTATTTCAGAATTTTAACCTGCTGACCAAATTGTCAGCTTTGCAGAATGTGGCATTGCCATTGGTATATGCCGGTGTTGAAAAGACGCAGCGCCTGGAAAAGGCGGCACAGGCCCTGGCTCGTGTGGGGCTGGAAGAACGTAAACATCATCTGCCGACCGAACTGTCCGGCGGACAGCGGCAGAGGGTAGCCATTGCCAGGGCACTGATTAACGATCCGGCCATTGTTATTGCCGACGAACCGACAGGTAATTTGGATACTAAATCCAGCCTGGAGATTATGGATATTTTTTGCCGGCTACATGAGCAGGGCCGTACGATTATCATGGTAACCCATGAGCCGGACATTGCCGCCTATGCCAAACGGGTGATCCATGTCCGGGATGGAAATATTACCAGAGATGAATGCAAATAGGGGGTGGGAGCATGTTCTGGGAAAGCATTTCTATTGCCTTTGAAGGATTAAAGACCAATAAACTCCGCTCCATCCTCACCATGCTGGGCATTATTATCGGTGTTGGCGCCGTGATTGCCATGGTTTCTATCGGTCTCGGCGTCCAGCAGAAGGTGCAAAGCTCAATTGCCAGCCTGGGCAGCAATCTGCTCATTGTCATACCGGGAGCCAACTCGCCGTCCGGCGGAGTGCGCCTGGCGGCCGGCTCGAATATCACGCTGACCAATCAGGACGCTAAGGCTATTGCCCGGGAAATCTCCGGAGTAAGTTATGTAGCCCCTACCGTAAATCAACAGTATCAAATTGTTTACGGTAATCAGAACTGGAAAACCAGTGTGCAGGGTACAACACCGGAGTTCCTGGACATACGTAATTATACGGTGGCGGAGGGCAGCTTTTTTAATACCAGCGACGACAATTCCCGGGCCCGGGTGGCCGTACTGGGTAACACGGTAGCTACCAATTTGTTCGGTAATGTCAGTCCGGTGGGCAAAACTATCCGTATCGGCAGTGCCCCGTTCCGGGTGGTCGGAGTATTGGCGACAAAAGGACAGTCTTCTATGGGGCAGGACCAGGATGATTTGATTCTGGTGCCGTTGACCACCGCTCAGGAGCGTATGATGGGGATTACCTATGTAAATTCCATCAGTGTTCAAGTAGAAAATGAGAAGGTTATTGATAAGGTACAGGAAGATGTTACTGCTTTGCTGCGGACCCGGCATCATCTGGCCGCCGGCGTAGACAATGATTTCTCGGTGCGCAATTTGGCGGCAATTATGGCTACTGCCCAGGAAACAACGGGGATGATTACCTTACTGCTGGGCATTATTGCCTCCATATCGCTGCTGGTGGGCGGCATCGGCATTATGAATATCATGCTGGTGTCGGTTACTGAACGTACCAGGGAGATTGGTATCCGCAAATCGTTAGGTGCTACCTACAGAAGTATTTTGATGCAGTTTTTGATTGAAGCTATTGTGATCAGCGTGGCCGGTGGTTTGATTGGAATCGGACTTGGAGTGGCCAGTGCCAAAATTGTGTCCATGGTTGCCGGCTGGAATACCGTTATTTCCGTCCTGGCCATTGTGGCCGCCTTTGGAGTTTCGGTGATGATCGGTCTGTTTTTCGGTATCTATCCGGCGCGCAAAGCCGCGCTGCTTGATCCGATTGACGCGCTGCGGTTTGAGTAAAACATGAGAGTCCCGCCTGGCGGCCATATGCTGACCAGGGCGGGGCTCTCATGTTTTATTATATCTTTTTGTACCGGCAATCGGACGATTTTTCAGAGTAATCATGCCTGTGTATTTTTTAAACGATGGCGGTCGATTTTGCCGGTTGTTGTCAGCGGCATTTCCTGGAGAAAGATAATTCGTTGCGGGTGGCAGTGGGGCAGCAGTTGTCTACGGCAAAAATCAAGTACCTGAGCCGTCGTTAATGAGGGGGCCACCAGCCAGGCGTAGATCTTTTCTCCCCGCAAAGCATCGTTGACGCCGGCGACGCAGGCCTGAATAACGCCGGGGCAGCTGAGCAGCACCTGCTCCACCTGTTCCGGGATGACCTTGACGCCGCCGGTATTAATGAGTCCGTTTTTTCTTCCCCACAGATAGAGGAAGCCATTTTCATCCAGTTCGCCCAGGTCGCCAACCGAGGCTTCCGGCTGATAAGCAGGAGCAAGATAGGGGCTTTTGACCCAGATAGTCTGATCTGTTTTGATGGTGATGGTTACACCGGGAAAAGCTTTCCCCACTGCTGTCGGATGGGCAAGGATATCCTTCGCCAGCAGATAACTGACATGGCCAAGCTCGCTGGCACCGTAATATTCGCAGATTTGGGCTGCCGGAAAATAGATCAGCAGGCGTTCCAAGGTAGCTAAATCCATTTTGGCGCCTGCCGTCACCAAGGATGTGAGGGCTGTCAGCGGAGCATTTAGCGCGTGCAGCAGTCGTTTGTAATTAGCCGGCACCATAAACAAAGCGCTGATTTGACAATTGGTAATTTCCTGTACCCAGGTGCGCGGCATAGCTGACGAAGCAAAGACGACGGTGCCGCCTTCCGTCAGCAGGTGGAGGCAGGCATTCAGGTTGGCCGTATAGACAAGCGAACCGGCCAGGTAGAGTGTGTCAGCACCGCTTAAATTAAATATCCGGCTCTGGGCGGCGAAAGCGCTAACCCAGCTTGTGTGGCTGCGCCAAATGATTTTAGGGGTGCCTGTGGTGCCGGAACTGAGCGCACCCAGGAAACAGTCCTGTGGCAAGATTCGGGGCAGGCTGCCGGCCTGCATTGCTGGCAGCGTATAACGGCTGTCAATGCAGAGACGAATGTTGTGAGACTGGAATAAACGGGTGCATATTTCGTCACTGGTAGTGGTGTCGGCCAGCAGACAAATGCCGCCCGCCTTGATAATGGCAAAAAAATAAAGCAATTGTTCCAGGGGACGGGCCAGCTTGATTAGTACGACCTCTTTGGGTTTAATTTGGGTTGCCAGACAGCGGGCCATTTCATCGGTCCGTTCCGCCAATTGCCGGTAAGTCAGGCGCTGGCTGCCCGAGATCAGACAGGCTTTATCGGGAAATGAAAGCGGTGGGCAAAGAAAACGATGAATCAACATGACCATCAGCACCTTTCCAGCAGGGTTGCCGTGCCCAGACCGCCGACCGCTCCGATAGCGGCAATACCGTAGCGGCCTTGAGTTTGCTGCAGCGCTTTTACCAGATGCAGCAAGATAATGGCTCCTGAGGCTCCGTAAGGATGGCCATAGGCCAGGGCGCCGCCCAGGCGGTTTACTTTTTCCGGCGGCAGGTCAAGTGCCTGGCAGCAGGCCAGTATTTTGACGGCAAAGGCTTCGTTGATTTCCACCGAGTCAATGGCTTTTAGCGGCAGGCCGCTGAAAGCCAGCAACTTCTCTATCGCGGCTACCGGGGATAAAGGAAAGAGGTTGGGGTCATAGCCACAGGTGGCATGAGCCGCCAGGATAGCCTGCGGTTTTAGCCGGTAGTTGCGTACTGCCTGATCGGAAGCCAGCAGAATAACGGCGGCGCCGTCGTGTTTTAGACAGGTGTTGCCGGCGGTAATACGGCCGCCCGGTCGAAATGCCGCTGGCATTCTGGACAGCAGGAGCGGGGTTAAGGCCGGACGAATGCATTCATCGTCCCGGATGGGCTGGGCATTTTGGCTGACGGGGACGATGATGTCGGTCAGCAGTCCTTTGCTTTGGGCGCTGACGGCCTTTTGGTGGCTTTCCCAGGCCCAGCGGTCCATAGCTTCCCGGGAAATGTTCAGTTGTTCCGCCAGATTTTCCGCCGCTTCGCCTACGGAAGGATTACCGACCGCCGGCGGTGAAAAGGGAGCCTGTTCATAAAAAGTATCAGGGCCTGTAAAGCGCGGATCGGCAGGATGGAATTGTCTTTTGGGAGCCAGGCTGGTGCTTTCCAGGCCACCGGCCAGAATCAGGTCAGCCTCGCCGGCACGGATTTGACTGCAAGCCAAATGAATGGCACTCAGCCCGGAGCCGCACTGAGCATCTACGGTTAATGCGGGGATGGCATAGGGCCAACCGGCTTCCAGCACGGAAACCCTGGCGATATTGCCGCCTGGGCCTACAGCGTTTCCTAAAATGACCTGGTTGATGGTTGCCGGTAATAAATGATAGGCAGCAAGTGTGTTATGTAATACGGCAGCAGCCAGTTTCTCCGGCAGAAACTGTTTTAGCCTGCCTCCTGTCTTGCCGATAGGAGTTCGGCAGCCGCCAATGAGATAAACGGTATTCATGATGTTGCCTTAGTTCCGGGTAAATGCCTGGCAACGGCGGAACCTACCAGGGTGGCAATAACTACTTTAAACAAATCACCTGGGATATATGGCAGGGCACCTACGGTTATGGCCTTGGCTAACGGCATGCCGGTAATCGTACTTAACCAGCATACACCTAGAATATAAACAAGACCGATCCCGCCCGCGATATTGGCAAGCGCCAGATGCCACAGCTTGCCGTTTTGGCGTCGCATGAGGGCAATCAGGATGGCTGCGGCCCAAAAACCCAGCAGATACCCGCCGCGGGGACCAAGCAAAATGCCGACGCCTGCGGTGCCGCCGGCAAAAACGGGTACGCCGGCAATGCCGAGCAGGAGGAAGGTAAACAGGGCCATATTGGCCTGACGTGCAGTCAATATGCTGCCGGCCAGCATGACACCCAGCGATTGGCCGGTAACAGGAACCGGGCTAAAGGGCAAGGGAATGGAAAGAAACCCTAATACACTGATCAAGGCGGCGAACATAGCCGCGTAAATAAAATCGGTTAGTTTGTTTTTGTTCATGCTGTATTCCTCCTAAATTCGGGGCAATTGAGCAGGCTAGTGTCTCAGCTGCGTTAAAACGATAGCAAAAATGGCAGAGTTTTTAATGCGGGTGAGGTACTGGCTACTAAAAAAGTGTAAGACATGTCCAAATGATTGTCAACTGATCTGCTGCAGATAGTTAACATCAGAGGAAAATTTAAAAATTTTCAGGAATATAGCAGGAATCTGACGCATTTATTTAGAAAGTAATTTGTAAAAGTGTCTTCCAAATTCTCCAAATTCAGGCAAGCTGACCGGTGTAAACCTGGATAAATAGTGAAAGCGGGGTATTGGTGTTGGACAGGCAGATTGAAGTACAGCAAGAGCGGATTCTGGTGGAACTGAAAGGTTGTATGTATGAGGATCATGCTGCCCTGTTGGGGCAGGAACTGTCCAACTACGTCAGCCGCGGTTACAATACCTATATTATTGATATGAGCAGTCTGGATTATATTGACAGTTCAGGCATTGGCGTGCTGATGGCCATCAACAAGCTGTCGCAGCGTTCAGGCGGGAGTGTCACTTTGCAGGGTTTGAAGGGAACAGTGCGTGAACTGTTTGAGATTACTCATCTGAACAAAGTGTTTAAGTTGCAGCAGGCTTCTTGCTAGCCGGTAGGTTTTTGTGGGCAACTATATTACTGCGAATAAAATAGGCAGATAGATAAAACCGGTGCCGGTTTACCAATAAGGTGAACCGGCACCGGTCTTATGTACGTGTCTGGCAGGTGCCAAACTTTTAGCTGAATTTGCCGTGGAGATTAGATATTGACATCGATAACGGCAGAGACGCCGACGCCATTTACGCGGGAGAAGTTGGTGACACTTTTGGCATTAACCGGTATAAGCGCTTTTACCCGGAACTGACGGCCGTTAAATTCGCCTTCCATTTGAATGACGGCTTCTGTCTGATCGACCAGCTCTTGAGAGCCAATTACCTGTGCGGCGCCAAGGTAGCCTCCGTTGCCTAAAGAGAGAATGGGAACGACTTTCGTGGCAAAATCGCTTCCGGCTCCATGTTTGAAGGTCAATGTATTAATGAAATTGTTTAACGGATCGGCAAATTTGCTAATGAGGACAGAGATGCCGCCGACCTTCAAAATATCTCCTAGACTGAAAGCCTGTGTGACAGGTACGGCTGTTACCGATAACAGGCAAATGAGCAATAGGCCGCTGACAAAACGTTTTTTCATGCTGTTGCTCCTCTCGTAATAGATAAACCGGAAACATAAGGGATGCTATGGACATATCACTCTCCTTGCGGCAGCCGGATAGTAAGAGTACTTGTCACGATCCTACAATATTAGGCTTGTCACAGTACTACAAGGAGCATAGCACGAAACTATGACAGAAATATGACGGAAATAGAAAGTAATATTTTCCAAAAACTATGGTTTTAATAGAACAAAAAAATCAAAAGACCATTGAATTTGTAGCGTTCAATTGACTTTTGATTGGAGTATTTAAATTTAATACCGATAAAATGCAAGGAAACTTTAGGAGAGCACGGTTTGATGGTAAGAGTTAAGAAGCCATGTTTTACAGGAGATTGAACATCAGAGATTGACAGTCTACCCGATATAGTTTTTAAATATGACTAAAAAAGAGATATTCGCTGTAAAACAGTCGAATATCTCTTTTTCTTCCTGTATCTAGGGTTTCATATTCATGGCTTCCTGGATGGTGGGCCGGACTTTGGGATCCTGCGCAACAGCTTTCAGGGTATCCTTCATGGCCGGATCAGCCATCATATCCACAACAACCGGCCGCATGTCCGGATTGCTCATTACCTGAACCAGGTTTTGACGCATGGCAGGATCTTTGAACATCTCGACCATCATGGGCTGCATGTCACTGGAACTCATCACTTTAGTCATCGAGAGCCGGGCATCGGTGGAGTTCATAAGCTGCCTCATCATAGTCGGATTGTTGGCCATCATGGAAATCATTCCCTGATCAACCTGAGGTTGTACCGTTTGAGTTTGCGGGGTCGTTTGCGGTGCAGTTGATTGCTCCATCGGTTTTTGCTGCGGCGCTTGGGAGCAGCCGGCAAAGACTAACAGAGCTATGAGCAGGAAAATGAAGCAAGGAACTGGATACCGTTTCATTAAATTACCTCCTGGATATAAAATACCTGAGGGAACCACTGATTTATTCACACAGCGCGCTCTGATGGATTTTTCCCCTGTCTGCAAAACTTGAAATAGTCATACTTCGGGATTTTACTGACAGGCGGAAAATTTCTGTCAGACCGGCAGGCTTATTAAATCAGTGGTTCCTTAAAGCTTTTTAGAAGCTAGGCTTAGCCGAGAGCCCGTACACCGGCGATAATCCAGCTATGGTCGCCGCTTCTATCGAGCGATACGGAATACCGATCGCCAGTGTCATGTTTGGTTACCTGTACCACGGCAGTGCCGCGAGAACGGGAAAGAAGAGAGAAAGTATCGCGGCTGCTGTCAAAACCATATTCAGAAGCATGGGATTTGACAAATTCAATAGGATTTATGCGGGTATAGGCATAATGATGACTTCCATAGTTGTCGCTGCGGTAGTAAACGCGCCCGTCTTTATAGAGGCCCTGGTTTTCATCCGATCCGGGCCAACTGTGTCTGTGACGGTGCCAGCCGCCGCCGTATTCGCTCCAGACGCTTTTGTCGTGATCCCGTGTAGAATAATGGGTTCTGTCATTGTCACGGGTGGAATAGGTGGCTGAGTTGGAATCATAATCGCTGGCCCGATAGACGGCTTTATCCCCGCGGTATTGATAATCACTGGCCCGGTATTTGGTGCTGTCAGAACTTCTGCTGTTATGATCCGCTGTGGAATAAAAGGTCTTATCATGGTCTCTGGTGGAGTAGGTGCTTTTATCCGTGCTGCTGGAACTGGCCGAAGCTGCTGGAATTGGTTTCGGACTGGCAAAAGCATGGGCGGCAGGCAATCCCGGCAGAGCGGCACCTGTCAATACGGCCGCGCCGGCAACTGCGGCTGCATACTTCCCGTATTTGCGGCCCAGGACGCGTTTCTTGGATTTTTTCTCCATGAAATTCTCCCCTTTCAGAATTTTTATTAGGGAACCGCTGATTTAATTAGCCTGTGATCTGACTAGCATTTTTTTGGTCTGGCAAGGTTATTTCGAAAGCCGCCAGACTGAAAAAAGCTGTCAAAACAAGCAGTGCAAATAAATCAGTGTTTCCTTAGTGTTTCAGGTGAAGAAATTCTTAATGCCAGGAAAATAAATCTGTAGCGAAATGCTGATTGCCTACCATAGTAGGATGCGCAAAAATAAAAAAACGATTCCTGTATTCTGAAGATAAAAGAGCTTCAGACAGAATCGTTTTTTTGTTGGGTGGGAAACGGCGTGCAATTGATTAAATTTTTCCTTTTTGGTTATTATTGGCAAACCAGTCGATCAAGCGCCGGCCAATGCTGACACTGGGGGGGATGGCCGGCAGTTGGTCAGCTGAAAACCAGGCGGCCTCGATGATTTCATTGTTGTCGATGCGGATGCTATCCGATACCGCCTTAGCAGTAAAGCCGATCATCAGTGAATCGGGGAAGGGCCAGGGTTGACTGCCAAAATAGGTGATGTCGGTGACCTTGACGCCGACTTCTTCCATCAGTTCCCGTTGGACGCAGTCCTCCAGTGTTTCGCCAGGTTCAACAAAGCCGGCGATAACGCTGTAAAGTTCGGGGCGCATACGGTTGCGGGCCAGTAAAAGCTTGTCGTCTCGCGTTACAGCTACGATAATCGCCGGGGAAAGCCGGGGATAAATCATGTTGCCACAATTGGCGCATTTCATGGCCAGTTCATGGTTGTCCAAACTCAGCGGGCTGCCGCAGCGGCCGCAAAACTGGGTGGATTTCAGCCAGTTGGTGATGTGATAGGCCCGGAAAGCCTGCCAGAACCATTCATTGTGAATTTGGCCATACAGGCGGCGCAAGACAAAGAACGAAAAGCCGTCGGGTACCTGGTCTTTCGTGACGGTTGCCGCATAACAGGCCCGTCCATCCAGATGACCCAGGGAGGGAGTGGCGGCTTTTTGCAGCGGCAGGTCCGCCAGGTCGCTAGCGAGCGGGACGCATAAGCCGCTGCCGGTGTGTTTCATCAGAATCTCATCTTTACAAAAGGCAAAGCAATACGGATCGGCCGGTACGCAGTTGGCGTAGGTCGCGTTCATTTCCTGACTCATAGTGGATACCGCCTATCTGTTTGGAATATAGTAGGATGTGTCAACGCGCTCTAGGGAACCGCTGATTAAATGAAGCTGTCGGCCTGGCGAGAGATTTTTCGTCTGGCAAGGAAGTAAAACCGCAGGAATAGCGAACCCTATTTCAAGGTTTTGCTGACGCAGCCAGGCGGAAAAAGATCCGTTAGGACGCGCAGCGTGAATTAATCAGCGGTTCCCTAGAGTACTTATTCATCATACCACAAAAAGCAGGGAAAGAGATAATCAAGGATGGTTATTTATCGTCAGGTTTGGTAGAATAGAACAGGTGATTGGAACTGAACAAAGAGGAGTCATAGAATATGTTGGATATGTCGAAAGCACAGATGACGCAGCTTGCTGTACACCGGGTCGGCAACAAACAGCGGGAGGAAGGCATTGTCATTGCTCCCGGCCTGTACGATATGACCGATGGTCAGGTTGAACAACTGCTGTTGAAATATTTCTTTTCTTCCTTTAAGGAAAAAGTATTATATAAATTTTTCCACGAGGCCGACATTCATTTGCATGAGCTGTATATGTATGTAAGCCGGATATTTATAAATCCCGCGGTGTTTTATGAACAGTCTGTTCATATTTTGAAGCATTTGTATGAAAAGTCAGGTCATCCCCAGATCAAGGGCGGCGAATTTTATGTGGCTTATTTTTCCGATTGTCTGGTGGAAGGAAAGACGGTTGACGCGGTGGGCCTGTTTAAGACGGAAAATAAGGAGAACTATCTCAAAGTCAGCCAACGGTCTCAGGGCATGTCGTTGCTGGCTGACCGGGGCATTAATGTTAAAAAACTGGACAAGGGAGCGCTCATTTTTAATACCGAATCGGTTGACGGTTACCGTGTGGCCATTGTCGATACGGTGAACCGCGAGAATAGTGAGGCTGCCTATTGGAAGGATGAGTTTCTGCGTTTGACCGATGTGCAAAATGATTATTTCCATACGCAGAACCATTTGAATCTATGCCGGGATTTTGCTGAGTCGGTCTATGGTTCTCTGTACCAGGCTGATAAGAAGGACCAGGTAATGTTTGTCAATGGGGCGGTGGCGTATTTTGATCAAAACCAGTCCTTTGACTTGGACGACTTTACTCAGGCGGTGGTAAAAGAGCCGGAACTTATCGAACGGTTTAAGGAGCACAAGGTAATGTATGAGCTAAATCAGGGGTTGGCGACAGTTGCTTCCTTTGCCATATCCGATCAGGCGGTTAAGACCACCAAACGAAAGCTCAAGAATCTGATCAAGCTGGATACCGATATTGAGATCAAGATTAAGCCGGCTGCTGCCGAACAGGATGCAGGAGACTACATCGAACGGGGTTATGACGAAGCAAGAGGCATGCACTTTTATAAAGTCTATTTCAATGAGGAAGAATAATGATTATTTTTTTAAAACGGTTATTCTTACTATTGCTTTCTGGTTTTGAGTATGGTATATTATAAACAAGCACCATCCTTATAAAGACTTAGATTAAACTGGTATTGCAAGCATGAGTTTTCCGCTTTGTGTACGGAGTTACGAGTCAATTGGGTAGTGTTTTTTATTTTATGATTTTGGTTTCCGGAAAGTATGAATGGGTCAGGTAAGTAAGTTTGTGTTCGGATGTAAGACTGATGCCACATAGGTTTGTTTTCGGTTGTAAGAAAGTAACGAGTTTGTAAGTAAGTAAAGGAGCATTTTGTATTGTTTCAGGTCGGAACTTTATAAGGATGGTCGCTTTGATAAAAGAGAAGGGTAAAACCTTCTCTTTTTATTTTGTCAGGATGTTCGTATGTACTAGTGTAGTGGCACATTCACATTTCGCTGAATTATTTGTCTAAATTTCCATCTGCGTCGTTGTCGTCAATCGGCGTAGGAACCACTATACCTCACTCCTCCGCCTTGCAGATGAAAATTTATCCTGCGTCCTTTAGCTGAACTGTGGACGTGTCACTACACTGGACAAAAAAGTTTGTCTAAAGACAGTGGAAGATTATTGACAGAATGGCTAAAAAATGCAATAATTTATCCCAAAGCCGTTTCAATTACATAGAGCCTGTTAAAGGTGATGATTGGGAACAAAGGCAGTAGGAAAGCCGCCCCAGAGAGCCGGAGAAGCTGCGAACCGGCGCGGACATATTGCCGATTAAATCCCCCATGAACTCTTCTGACGAAAATTACGGCGTTACCGTAAGGATTAGACAGAGGCGCGGCCCGGGCGTTAGCCGGGAGTCGGTTGATGGACCGATCGTTAGAGTGTAAAAATTAGGGTGGTACCGCGCCAAAATGCGCCCCTGTTCAATGCTATATTGAACAGGGGCGTTTTGTATGTCTGACAGATTAAAACAGGGGGAGAAGGTTTTATGACAAACAAAGCGAAACCAATGAAGACCATGGACGGAAATACGGCAGCGGCCTACATCTCGTATGCATTTACTGATGTAGCGGCCATTTATCCCATTACTCCATCCTCCAATATGGCGGAGCATGTGGATGAATGGGCAGCCAACGGCAAAAAGAATCTCTTCGGCCAGACGGTTAAGGTGCTGGAAATGCAATCTGAGGGTGGAGCCGCCGGTGCCGTGCACGGCTCTTTGCAGGCCGGGGCGCTGACGACGACCTATACGGCGTCACAGGGGCTGCTGTTAATGATCCCCAATATGTATAAAATTGCCGGTGAGTTGTTGCCGGGCGTCTTTCATGTCAGTTCCCGCGTGGTGGGAGCCAATGCGATTAGCATTTTTGGTGATCACTCCGATGTTATGGCTACCCGGCAGACAGGTTTTGCTTTGTTAGCCGAAAGCAGTGTGCAGCAGGTTATGGATTTGGCGGCGGTGGCACATCTGGCGGCCATCAAGGGGAAGGTGCCGTTCCTTAATTTCTTTGACGGTTTTCGGACCTCCCATGAGGTGCAAAAAATAGAAGTGTTGGATTATGAGGATCTGGCGAAGTTGCTCGACCGGGAGGCATTGCAGGATTTTAGGCGGCGTGCCTTGCATCCTGATCATCCGGTATTAAAAGGAACGGTGCAGAATTCGGACATTCATTTTCAGCAGCGTGAGGTATCCAATCACTTCTATCAGGAACTGCCGGCCATTGTGGAAGAATATATGGAAGAAATCAATAAACTGACCGGCCGGGAGTACCATCTTTTCAACTATTATGGTGCCGCCGATGCCGACCGGATGATTATTGCCATGGGCTCGATGTGCGAGGTCATTGAAGAAATGGTGGATTACCTGAATGACCGGGGCGAGAAGGTTGGATTGCTGACTGTCCACTTGTACCGGCCATTCTCCCTGGAGCATTTTTTTAAATACATTCCTGCCACGGTACGGCGGATTGCCGTGCTGGACCGTACGAAGGAAATGGGCGCCTTGGCCGAACCGCTCTATCTGGATGTCAAGTCGGCCTTTTACGGCCGGGAGCAACAGCCGCTTATTGTGGGCGGACGCTGTGGCGTGGGCGGCAAGGATGTGCTTCCCTCCCACATCCAGGCCGTCTTTGAGAATCTGAAACAGGACCGGCCGAAGGACCGTTTCACCGTGGGCATTGTGGACGATGTGACCAATACCTCGCTGCCGGAGGGGGCGGATATCGACACCAGTACGCCTGGCACCAAGGCTTGCAAGTTTTGGGGACTTGGCTCAGACGGTACGGTGGGTGCCAACAAAAGCGCCATTTCCATTATCGGCGACCGCACTGACATGTACGCTCAGGCCTATTTTGCCTATGATTCGAAAAAATCCGGCGGGGTTACTATATCGCATCTGCGGTTTGGGAAAAAGCCGATAAAATCTTCCTATCTCATTCATAAGGCCGACTTTATCGCCTGCCATAATCAGTCTTACGTCGATAAGTATAGTTTGCTGGAGGGCTTAAAGCAGGGGGGCAGCTTCCTCTTAAATTGCACCTGGACGGCGGAGGAACTGGAGACGCACCTGCCAGCGGCCATGAAGCGATACCTGTTTACCAGGGACATCCGCTTTTTCGTAATTGATGCTGTCGGCATTGCACGAACACTGGGGCTTGGCGGACGGATCAATATGATCATGCAGGCTGCTTTCTTTAAACTTGCTGCGATTATTCCGGTGGAGGAGGCGGTCCGTTATTTGAAGGAAGCGGTTATTGACTCCTACGGGCATAAAGGCGACAAGGTGGTGCAAATGAACCATGCCGCCATTGACCAAGGGGTTCAGGCACTGCGCCAGGTCGCTGTTCCCGCTCACTGGCAGTGGACTGAAGACCGGCAAGAGGAAGCTGGTTTGCTGCCCGCCTTTATCAAGGATATCCTGATTCCTATGAACCGGCAGGAGGGCGATAAACTGCCGGTCAGTGCCTTCCAAGGGCTGGAGGACGGTGCTTTCCCCATGGGTTCGGCGGCCTACGAGAAACGGGGCATTGCTATTGATGTGCCGGTCTGGCTGCCGGAGGCATGCATTCAGTGTAATCAATGCGCTTACGTGTGCCCCCATGCCGCTATCCGTCCCGTATTGCTGACCGAAGCGGAACAGCAGGCGGCGCCTGCAGCTTTTGCTGCACTGCCGATGACGGGCCGCAAGGACCTGTATTTCTCCATGGTGGTTTCCCAATACGACTGCACCGGCTGTGGCAATTGCGCCCAGGTATGTCCGGCTAAACAGAAAGCGCTGACTATGCAGCCGCTGGATACCCAAGGCGATAAACAGGCGCTTTGGGACTATGCCGGGAGCCTTTCGGTAAAACCTAACCCGCTTAACGCGCTTACCGTGAAGGGCAGTCAGTTCGAACAGCCGCTGCTGGAGTTTTCCGGTGCCTGCGCCGGCTGCGGGGAAACGCCGTACGCCAAGCTGGTGACTCAACTGTTCGGCGACCGGATGATGGTGGCCAATGCTACCGGCTGTTCTTCCGTCTGGGCGGGCAGCGCACCCTCTGTTCCCTATACGGTCAACCACCGGGGACACGGGCCGGCCTGGGGTAATTCCCTGTTTGAGGATAATGCCGAATTTGGTCTGGGCATGTTGACAGGCGTGAAGCAAATGCGCGACCAACTGGCGCAGCTTGTCCGGACGGCCGGTAAACTGGAGCTGGGCGAGGAATGGCGGGCAGCCTGTGCCACCTGGCTGGAGCACCGGGAAAAAGGCGAAGGATCAAGAGAAAGGGCCGACCGCCTGCTGGCTTGTCTGCAGGCGGTGCGGGGAACCGAGCCACTGCTTGATCAAATTGAGCAAAACCGCGATTATCTGGTAAAACGTTCCCAGTGGCTGTTCGGCGGTGACGGCTGGGCTTATGATATCGGTTTTGGCGGACTGGACCATGTGCTGGCTTCCGGCGAAGATATTAATGTGTTAGTTTTTGACACCGAGGTCTATTCCAATACGGGCGGCCAGTCGTCCAAGGCGACGCCGGCCGCCGCCATTGCCAAATTTGCCGCTGGCGGCAAACAGACCAAAAAGAAGGACTTGGGCATGATCGCCATGAGCTATGGTTATGTCTATGTGGCGCAAATTGCCATGGGGGCCGACAAGAATCAGACTCTAAAGGCCATTGCCGAGGCTGAGGCCTACCCCGGTCCGTCGCTGATCATTGCCTATGCGCCTTGCATCAGCCATGGGCTGAAAGCCGGCATGGGCTGCAGCCAGCTCGAAGCCAAGCGGGCTGTGGATAGTGGCTACTGGGCTCTGTACCGTTTCGATCCGCGGCGCAAGACAGTGGGAGAAAATCCGTTCCGGTTGGACTCCAAGACGCCGAGCCTGAACTTTAGGGAGTTCCTGCTGGGCGAAGTCCGCTATTCGGCCCTGCAAAAACAATTCCCGTCTGCGGCAGAGCTGCTGTTTGCCAAAACCGAGGCGGATGCCATGGAACGGCTGGACACCTACCGGCGTTTGGCCGGACGGCAGGAAGAGCTACCGACGGTCAGTCTTGTTTCGGCGCAGCCATAATTTTCCTCTCTAGGCTTATTGCATAGGAAGGCCCATAATCCGGATATAATATTACCAGATTTTGTCCGGAGCATAGGGGGCGAACATGTGAAAACAGGGTTGGAAATCGTACGGCTACACCGGGAGTACGAAGAAAAGATACATGAAATTACCAATGCCTTGTCCAAGCTTGATGAATATACGTATACCAAGACCATTCTGCAGGAGCAGCATGACCGGCTCCGTGATGAACTGAAGCGGCTAGAGGATACCCGCTTTCAGCCCATGGACCCCATTGTTATTCACACGTCGCTGCTCGGCGGTAAATCCCCGGGATAATCTGCCGGGAAAAAACAGAGTCATAAGAAAGGCAGCTCACTGGAACTGCCTGACACAATAAGGAGTCTCCCGTCTAAAAAGCGGGAGACTCCTTATTGGTTTTTATATAGATGCTAAGTTTAATAAATATTCTTAATATTTAAAAAACAACGACTTCCCAATGAGGATGGGATGTATTATAATAAAATTGTATAATTTTTCCAATTTATATTTCTACCGGTTCGAGGGAGTGCTCAGGTAAGGTGTTTGTAGGAATTTTCTTTCCCCGAGACAATCGGATATTCGGCTGGCTGATGGTGAGTTGTGCTTGCCAAGTATTTTGACAAGGAGGGAGCAGGTTCATGTAAGATCAGGCAATAGCAACTTTCAGTCAGAAAGTGGACTGAGCCATCTTTAAAGGAGGATAGAGTTTATGTTTAAAAAGAGACATTTACCCTTGCAGTTAGTGGCTGTTTGTGTAGCAATCTTTTTCTGTATTAGCTTTATCGCAGGCTACTCGCCAACAACTGCACGATCCGACAATGAGACTGCTTATGAAATATCCAGCATTGCTAAGACGAACGCAGATCCGACCGGTGTGAAACCCAAATATATTTTCTTATTTATCGGCGACGGTATGAGTTTCCCCCAGGCTACGGCATTGGGCCATTATAATGGAACAATTGAGCATAACTTTGTTGGAACCTTAGCCAAGCCTACACGGGAAAATATTCCTCAGGCAGAAATGCCTTCTTTTGTCAGCTTTCCTGTGGTTGGTGCCGCCACAACCTATGATGCTTCCAAGTTTATTACCGATTCAGCCTCAGCAGCGACAGCCATTGCCTGTAGTGTAAAGACCCTGGACGGTGCCCTTGGCGTTGATCCTTATAACAATCGTGTTGCATCAATTGCCGAACAGCTAAAGTCACAGGCAGGCTATAAGATTGGCATTGTGACAAGTGTTTCTCTTGATCATGCAACACCGGCAGGTTTTTATGCGCATCTGCCTAACCGGAACAGTTTCTATGAAATTGGACTGGATTTGATAACAAGTAACTTTGATTTCTTTGGCGGCGGCGGCTTTAAACAGCCTACCGGCAAAGCAAACAATCAAACCAATTTGATCGATTTGGCAAAACAAGCCGGCTATCATGTAGCCAATACCTATGAGGACATTAAGGCGTTGAATTCCCGGTCAGGCAAAACAATTGCCATTAATCCTGTTCTGGATAATCCCGGTGATGTGGCTATCAATTATAATATTGACCGTAATTACGGTGATTTGGCGCTTGCCGATTATGTACAAAAGGCCATTGATGTTCTAGGTGAAAAGAATAATTTCTTTATTATGGCCGAAGGCGGCAAAATTGACTGGTCGTGCCATGCCAACGACGCTTATACAACCATTCAGGAAGTGAAAGACCTGGAGCGGGCCGTTAATGTGGCGGTAGAGTTTGCCCGGCAGCACCCTAAGGAAACGCTGATCTTGGTCACAGGCGATCATGAAACGGGCGGTTTCACTATGGGCTATAACGGGACGCAATATGATACGTATCTTTATTTGCTCCAAAATCAGAAGCTCTCGTTTAAAAAGTTCGCCGATGAATATGTAGAGCAATACCGCAATAACCAGGTTCCTTTTGAAACAGCCATGGCTGATGTGAAAAGCCTGTTTGGGTTAGTGCTGCCTACCGATCCTGAGGCCGCCGGCCTGAAGGATCAGTCGTTGGTTTTGACGGGTAAGGAAGTTGCGCAGTTGCGTGACGCATATGCTGTAAGTATGATTCCTTATGAACAGCGCCATCGCGATAAGGAATATAAAACCACTTACAGCATGTATGAGCATGAGCCTTTCCAAATTGTTATTACCCGTATCTTGAATAGCCGGTCAGGGCTTGGCTGGACCTCAACGGCTCATACCGGGCTTCCTGTTGCCGTATATGCCTTGGGGACAGGACAGGATGCCTTCAATGGATTCTATGATAATACCGATATCAGCAAAAGGATTAAAGCTCTTGTAGGCTTGCAATAATTGAAAAAATGCGCCTGCCGCCTTTCGGTTGGAAAGAAGGCAGGCGCAGCTTTATATACTGCTATGGCGAGGTTAATTATGATAAAACAATATTATAACAAATGTGTTGCTTCCAAATCATTTATACCGACAGTCGTGGTTTTGCTGGCTGTGCTTGGGTTGCTTATGCTGCCCGACCGGTTTGTAAATCCCGTGTACAGTCAGTTCGAGACCTCGAAAGTCCGAGTGATATCCGTAAACAACAACGGCATTCAGCGTGCCGGAATTGTTGCCTATGGCGAACAACGATGTGTAGTTGAACTGCAGGATGGTAGTTATAAAGGAACGGTTGCCGAAGCTATGAATATGCTTTCCGGGTCGCTAGGAACCGATAAGCAGTATCAGGCGGGGGATATTGCGCTGGTTACGGTGGGCGGTGTACAGGGACAAGGCGTCTATAAAATATCCATGGTAGACCATTACCGGCTTAATTATCAGGTACTTCTGGCTGGGGCGTTTATGTTACTGCTGATTCTGTTGGCCGGCTGGATTGGTGTGCGGGCTATTTTAGCTTTTTTGTTTACCGTGCTTTGCATTTGGAAGATGCTGATCCCTTTCTTGCTGGCAGGATACCAGCCCATTTTGTGCGGCCTTTTGGTTACGGTCATATTGACAACGGTCATTATCATATTGGTATATGGTTTTGACCGGCGGTTTATTGCTGCCACGCTGGGGTCGCTGTTAGGCACAGGACTGACGGCTCTGTTGGCCATTATTTTTGTTAGCATGTCGAAAATTCATGGTGCGGTCATGGACTATTCCGAAAGTCTTTTATATACCGGCTTTCAGCTTAACCTGACCGAAATATTCATTGCCAGCATTTTCATTGCCTCATCAGGAGCGGTCATGGACATTGCGGTGGATATTACCTCGGCAGTGTATGAAGTGATTGAGGCCAATCCGGCCATTAGTAAAGCGGCAGCAATGAAAGCGGGACTGAATGTTGGCCGCACTGTGCTGGGTACCATGAGCACTACGTTATTGTTGGCCTATTCCGGCGGTTACATTGGTTTGTTAATGGTGTTTGTGGCGCAAGGAACACCGGTGCTGAATATATTGAACTTAAATTATATTGCGGCCGAAGTATTAAATACGATGATTGGCAGTTTCGGCTTAATTACCGTGGCGCCTTTTACGGCTGTTACCAGCGCTACGCTGCTTGTCGGGAGTAAGAACAGAGAAGCAAGAGCATTTGCACAAGGTTGAAACGGGAAAGACAGATAAAGCTGTTGTTTTTTAGCTTTCAGCAAAGAGCTGGCGGCTCTGTTCATCGTAAGCAAACAGCTCGGCATATCTGCCCCAGGCAATCAGGGTATCCAGCAATAGAGGGATTTCGGCGGCTGGCAGGGAGCGAGCCAGTATGTCCTCAAAAAATTCAATGTTCATCCGTTTATTGGATTTAGATTGCAGGATAGCCAGAATTTTACCGGCCAGCGGGACGTACTGTACAAGCTGGGTCCGGAACAGTTCCTTCCGTTCGAGGACCGAAGCCTGGGCAAAGCGGATGCCCTCGGGGGTCAGTTCAATATCACCGTCCACGACCTTGGCGAAGCCCAGCAATGTAGCTCCGTCAATGATCGGAAAAAAATCCTCGCTGTCCATCATAAACCGGTCTGCTAATTTATACAGATCGGTTTTTTCATTCAGGTCCTCCAAAAGCTCAAGAAACCCGGTCAGTGCGCCGGCGGAGACACGGGGCAGCACGATGATTTCTTTGTTTTCAATAGTGAGGGTGTTGCGCGGGGCGGTATCACTGCGTTTCATCATTAAAGAGTATAAGGTATCGACCAGGCTGATAAAGGCCGGAGCATTCTTGTCGCGCCAGTGAGGCAACGTGATGGGCATATCGGTATGAATGCCGGCCGGGCTGCCGGAGACAACCAGAATACGGTCAGCCATATAAACGGCTTCTTCAATGCCATGCGTTACCATAATGATTGATTTTGTCGGAATTTTATTTTCCCGCCACAGTTCCAGGATGTCGCGACGCAGGTTTTCCGCTGTCAGGACGTCCAGGGCGGAAAACGGTTCATCCATCAGCAGCACGTCGGGGTCACTGACCAGGGCGCGCCCCAGTCCTACCCGCTGCTGCATACCGCCGGACAGTTCCTTGGGATAGGCATTCTCAAAGCCGTCCAGACCAACCATATCAATGACTGCCAGAGCTTTTTCTTTTTTTACGTTGGCCGGCAAGTCCTTGGAATCCAGGCCGACTAGCACGTTTTCTAAAATGGTCAGCCAGGGAAACAGGGCGAAGGACTGGAACACCATGGCGGCGCCGGGATTTACGCCCTGATATTCCTGGCCGAGATAGGTGATTTTGCCGGAACTCGCCGGAGTGAGTCCGGCGATGATGCGCAGCAGGGTGGATTTGCCGGAGCCTGACGGTCCCAAAATAGCGAGGAACTCCCCGGCATAGATGGACAGATTGATATTGGACAATACCGGAACGCCGGCATTGCTGCTGCCGCCATCCCATTTCTTTTGAACCTGTTTTAATTCAATTAATACCTTTTTTTTCATGGCAAATCCCCCCTTTAATTTAAGTGATATTTGGTTTCCGACAGTTGGAACAGACGCCGCCATAACAGGCGGTTCATAAGAATGACAAAGACACACATAACT
Organism: Propionispora hippei DSM 15287; assembly: GCF_900141835.1. Taxonomy (NCBI): domain Bacteria; kingdom Bacillati; phylum Bacillota; class Negativicutes; order Selenomonadales; family Sporomusaceae; genus Propionispora; species Propionispora hippei. Next base: position 35,124 of record NZ_FQZD01000018.1, read on the forward strand.
ACAATGCCGCCGATAATGGACGGCCAGTCGCCAGTGGCGGTGGCCTGGCTAATGTAGCCGCCGATGCCGGTGGCGACTAACTGGTTTTCTTTCCAGGTAAGCAGTTCGGAGATAATGCTGGCGTTCCAGGCTCCGCCGGTAGCGGTAATGCAGCCGGTGATCAGGCTGGGGAAGATAGCCGGCAGGATAAGTTTCTGCCAGCGTTGCCGACCGGACAGTTTAAAAAGAACGGCCGCTTCCTTCAGGTCATTGGGAATGGTGGTAGCGCCGGCAATGACGTTAAACAGGATATACCACTGGGTGCCGAGTGCCATAAGGGCAATAGACCCGAATTCAAAATTTACCTCATGCTGCAGGTAAAATACGGCAATAAAAGGATACAGCATATTGGCAGGAAAGGAGGCGGCGATTTGCACAAGCGGCTGAAACAGTTTGGTCAGGCGGGGGTTGGTGCCGATCCAGACGCCGACAGGTACGGTCCAGATCAATCCGAAAAGCGTGGCGACAATAATCCGGCCCAGGGTGTAGAAGCCAAAAACAAAGAGGTTGCCTAATTCTTTGGTGCCGAGCGTGGCCAGCATTTGGTAACCGTCATAGGCTTCCCGTACTACATAATAAATAGCACCCAAGGCTAATGCATAGGTGAAAGCCGATCGCAGCAGAGAGAACAGCTTGAACCGTTCGGCTTGCCGGACAGTGTGTCCGCCGAAAGCGACAAAGCGGCTGCCATAGCTATATACCGCACTGCAAAGCGGGGTCAACAGGTACTTGCGCAGCCAGGTTATGAAAATGGCACGCTGCAGCAGATCGTAAACGAACGAGGAAGGCACCTCTTTGGCGGCGGTGCGTTCCATTTTGAATTTTTGGGACCATACGACGATAGGCCGCCAGAAAAGCTGGTCCACGGCCACAATCATCAGTACCATGGTTACCATGGCATATACCAAAGCTGTCATGTCGCCGTTAGCGATGGCGGCGGCCATGAAGGAGCCGATGCCGGGAAGCTGGATGCTGGAATTGAGCACCGTGATGGTTTCGCTGGCGGCCAAAAAGAACCAGCCGCCGCCAAAGGACATCATACTGTTCCAGACCAGACCGATCATCGAAAAGGGAACCTCCAGGCGAATGAAACGCTGCCAGGGATTGAGACGGAGCATAGTAGCTGCTTCCTTAAGGTCCTTGGGCAGAGTGGTCAGGGAATGGTAGAAGCTGAAAGTCATATTCCAGCACTGGCCGGTAAAGATGGCAAAGATGGAAGCCAGCTCCACGCCCAAGAGACTACCGGGAAACATACCGATGAACATGGTAATGGTAACGGACAGAAAGCCAAGCACCGGGATGGACTGCAGAATATCCAGCAAGGGAATCAAAACTTTTTCAGCCAGCCGGTTTTTCGCGGCCAGACTGCCATAGAGTAAGGTGAAAATAAGCGAGGCGCCATAGGCTAAAAACATACGCAGCAAGGAACGGCCGGCATAGTACGGCAGATCGGCCGGATTGGACGAAAGATCAAGCTGCGTTTCCGGCGAAAAGGGAACGGCCATGCCGGAGCTTAAGCGTACGAGCGAATAGAGCAGGGAAAAGACAAAAATAATAACTGCGAGATCCAGTAAGCCAAAGCGGCGGGTGGGTATGTGGGAAGAAAAAATGGCCATAGTCATCACATCCTAATGTAGTTTTTCGTGCTTTGCCGTATACCGGTTTTGACGGCAAATAAAATAGTATATGCGCCGGATTAGGGCCATCGTCCATACATACCACCTCCTATACAATAAAAATGACCTTCCCATATGGGAAGGTCATGCTGACAGCAAAGAAGGGCGCAACAAAAGCGGCGCTTGACCTCCCCACTCGTTTGAGCTTTGGCACTGTATAACGTAGAGCAAAATGCGCTGCGCTCAGCCACCTTAAGTAAAACCTTATGCCGGTAATACCTGTTCTACCCATTGGCGTCTTTCGACATTTCCGGGCAGTGGCCTGTGTTCATACAGGAGCCTCACCTAACGAGGAAGTTATGATTCTTATATGTGATTCTTATAATTACATAGAAACTGTAACACCGTACCTGGCTGCTGTCAATTGTTTCTTCTTAAAATACTGCTATTTTTAACAGAAATTTAAAATTTGACAGTTATGCAAATTTCATGCTATTATATTAATGTAGATTATTCACCATGCTGTTATACAGCGACATGTAAAAAAGAGTACTAGTGTGAGTTGCCTGTATCTTCTATTTCAATGTATATTGGTAATAATCCCAAGGTAATTGCGGCTGATGACGCTGGCGCAGCGTTATGAATTACCTATTAAGTTCATGGAGGAAAGGGATTATGGAGCAGAAAACGATTACGCATCTGCTTAGCCGCTTAACTTTTCTTGGGTATCACAGGTTCGAAATCAAGAACATCATTAAAGATGCGATTGGCGTTGAACATGTCGAGGGTTTAAACCGGGCCCAAGTAGGAAAAGTGATCCGGCATTTGAAGATGTATGAGTTACTTGGTTCTGACTATGTGCAGACCTACAGCAAGTAACTAACCCCAACAACCAACCGGGAGTGGTGACGCTCCTGGTTTTTTATATGTTCTCGAAGACCTGCCTGGAAGCTGCGCGTCAGAACTGCTCCGGCCTTTAATTGCCTAGCTCTAGGCCGAGAGATCATTAAGTCAGTGGTTTCCTGGACTAATCGGGCCAGACATGGTAAAATCAGATGTTATAAAAACAATAAAGAAAGATGGGTTACATACATGATCAGTACAAGCAGATTAACATTACAATTTGGCAAACGTATCTTATTTAAGGATGTGAATATAAAGTTTACGCCAGGCAATTGCTACGGTTTGATCGGGGCTAACGGCACCGGCAAATCAACCTTTTTGAAGGTGCTGGCCGGCGAGATTGAACCGACCAACGGCGAAGTCAGCATCACTCCTGGCGAGCGGCTGGCGGTATTAAAACAGAACCATTATGAATTTGACGAACATGAAGTATTGAAAACAGTCATTATGGGCCATGCCCGGCTGTATGAAATTATGGAGGCTAAAGACGCCTTGTATGCCAAAGCCGACTTCTCCGAAGCAGACGGCATGAAGCTGTCGGAGCTGGAATGTGAATTCTCCGAACTCAACGGCTGGGATGCCGACTCAGAAGCCTCCCGCCTGCTGAACGGACTAGGTATTCCCGAAACGCTTCACTATCAGAAGATGGGCGATTTGAGCGGCAAGGAGAAAGTGCGTGTGCTGTTGGCACAGGCATTGTTCGGCAATCCTGACATCCTGCTGCTGGACGAACCGACTAACCATCTGGACATCCAGTCGGTAACCTGGCTGGAAGACTTTCTTTATGATTTCCCCAATACCGTCATCGTCGTATCTCATGACCGGCATTTTCTGAATAAGGTTTGCACCCATATTGCCGATATTGATTTTGAAAACATTCAATTATATGTAGGCAACTACGATTTCTGGCTGGAGTCGAGCCAGTTGGCGCTGCAGTTGGCGAAAGACGCCAATAAGAAAAAGGAAGAAAAGGCGAAGGAATTGCAAAGCTTTATTCAGCGCTTCAGTGCCAACGCTTCCAAATCCCGGCAGGCCACTTCCCGGAAAAAACAACTGGAAAAACTGACGCTGGAAGATATCAAGCCTTCGTCCCGCAAGTATCCCTACATTGCCTTTAAGCCAGAGCGGGAAGCGGGAGCGCAGCTTTTACAGGTGGAAGGTTTGGCGAAAACAATTGACGGGGAACCTGTACTGAACGATGTCAGCTTCCTGGTAACCAAGGGTGATAAAATCGCCTTTGTCGGACCGGACGGGTTAGCTAAAACGACATTGTTTAAAATTCTAATGGGCGAAATGGAGGCCGATACCGGAGAATTCAAATGGGGAGTTACCACCTCGCAGGCCTATTTTCCTAAGGATAATTCCAGCTATTTTGACGGTGTCGAGCTGTCGCTGGTCGACTGGCTGCGTCAGTTTTCCCAGGATCAGGAGGAGTCCTTCATCCGGGGCTTCTTAGGCCGTATGCTGTTTTCCGGTGAGGAAAGCCTAAAAGCCGCCAATGTTCTTTCCGGTGGCGAAAAAGTGCGCTGCATGCTGGCAAAAATGATGCTCAGCGGGGCCAATGTTCTGCTCTTAGATGAGCCGACCAACCACTTGGATTTGGAATCCATCACATCATTGAATAACGGACTGATCAGCTTTGATGGAACCATGCTGTTTGTGTCTCATGACCACCAGTTTATTCAGACCATTGCCAACCGGATTATTGAAATTACGCCGAACGGTATCATTGACCGGCGGATGACCTATGAAGAATACCTGGAAGACGGGGAAGTAAAGAAGCAACGGACTCAATTATACGGCGAATAATAGAATAAAGCACAAAAGCCTTACAGACGGTGTAGCTGTAAGGCTTTTTGGATATGCTGTCTAGGGAACCGCTGATTTAATGAGCCTGCCAGCCTGGCGAGAGATTTTTTCGGCTGGCAAGGAAGCAAAAACGCAGGAATAGCGGTTCCTATTTCAAGATTTTGCTGACGCAGCCAGGCGGAGAAAGATGGCCAGGCTGTGTGGTGTGAATAAATCAGTAGTTCCCTACGAGCGGAGCGGATAAAGGGGAGAAAAGCTATATGAGCAAAATACTGGTATTGGCGGAGAAACCTTCGGTGGGCAGGGACATTGCCAAGGTGCTTGCCTGCCATAAACAGGGCAACGGTTATTGGGAGGGCGAGCGGCATGTGATTACCTGGGCGCTGGGCCATCTGGTGACACTGGCCGATCCCGAAGAATATGATGAGAAATACAAGTCCTGGCGTCTGGAGGATTTGCCGATGCTGCCGGCGACGGCCAAGCTGGTGGTTATCCGGCAAAGCAGCCGCCAATTTCGTATTGTTAAAGAACAATTACTGCGCAAGGATGTTGGCGAGGTGGTGATTGCCACCGATGCCGGGCGGGAAGGAGAACTGGTGGCCCGCTGGATTCTGGAAAAGGCCGGCAGCCGCAAGCCGGTGAAGCGTCTTTGGATTTCTTCGGTAACCGACAAGGCCATCCGGGCCGGTTTTAGCAGCCTGAAGCCGGGAAAGGCTTATGAAAGCCTGTATGCCGCTGCCGCCGCCCGGGCTGAGGCTGACTGGCTTGTGGGAATAAACGCTACCAGGGCGCTGACCTGCAAATATAATGCCCAACTGTCCTGCGGACGGGTACAGACGCCGACGCTGGCAATGATTGCCGCCCGGGAAGCAGAAATTTCCCGCTTTAAGCCCCGGCCTTATTACGGGCTGGCGGCCGTGGCCGGCGGCGTCCGGCTGATCTGGCGCGACGGCAAAACCAACGAGCCACGAACCTTTCAAAAAGAAGTCAGAGACAACCTGCTGGCCGGCCTTGCAAATAAAACCATGAAAATCATTGAGGTGGTTAAGCAAGCTAAAAAGGCCTATGCACCGGGCTTGTACGATTTGACGGAATTGCAGCGGGACGCCAATAAAGCCTTTGGCTATTCCGCCAAAGAAACGCTGTCTATTGCCCAAAGGCTGTATGAAAGTCATAAGGTGCTGACCTATCCCCGGACCGATTCGCGTTATCTTTCCTCCGATATTGTGGAGACGCTCAAGGAACGGCTGGAAGCCTGCGGTGTCGGCCCTTATACCAAGGCGGCATTTGCTGTGCTGAAACGGCCTATCCGGGCGAACAGCCACTTTGTTGATGACGGCAAGGTGTCTGATCACCATGCGATTATTCCCACCGAGCAATTTGTCTCACTCCAGGATTTTAGTGAGCAGGAGCGCAAAATTTACGATCTGGTGATCAAACGTTTTTTGGCTGTGCTCTATCCGCCGTTTGAATATGAACAAATTGCGGTAAAGGCATTGCTTAACGGTGAGATCTTTACTGCGAGGGGGAAGGTGATTCAGGCTGCCGGTTGGAAGGAGCTATATGGCGGTCAATGGGAAGGCGAAGAAGATGCGGACGACGAGCAGGAACAAGTGCTGCCTCAGCTTGCGGCAGGTGCTGTCCTGCCGGTTGGCCGACTGATCCCGACCGAGGGGGAAACCAAACCGCCGGCTCGATTTACCGAGGCAACTCTGCTTTCGGCTATGGAAAATCCGGTAGCTTATATGAAGCAGGAAAGCGACAGCCTGAAAAAGACGATCGGTGAAACCGGCGGGTTGGGGACGGTGGCGACCCGGGCGGACATCATCGAAAAACTGTTTAATAGTTTTTTGCTGGAGAAAAAAGGGAAGGATATTCACCTGACCTCCAAGGGAAAACAATTGCTGGAACTGGTACCGGACGATTTAAAGTCACCGGCTCTGACGGCCCAATGGGAACAAAAGCTGGGCGCCATCGCCAAGGGGGCGTTGAGCAAAACAGACTTTGTTCAGGAAATGAAACGGTATGCCGGGCTGATTGTCGGCCGGATTAAAGACAGTCAGGAAAGCTTTACCCATGATAATATGACCCGTTCCAAATGTCCGGAATGCGGCAAATATCTGCTGGAGGTCAACGGGAAAAGAGGGAAAATGCTGGTTTGCCAGGACCGGGACTGCGGTTATCGCAAGGGACTCTCACAAACGACCAATGCCCGCTGCCCCAACTGTCATAAAAAGCTGGAGCTGCGTGGTGAAAAGGAAAACCGGTTGTTTGTTTGTACCTGTGGTTACCGGGAAAAATTAACCGCTTTTCAGGAACGGAAGAATAAAGAGCAGGATAAAAGCTCAAAACGGGAGGTAGCGGTCTATCTGAAAGAGCAGAAGAAAATCGCTCAGGAGCCGCTTAATACGGCCCTGGCTGATGCCCTGGCCAAACTCCGGCTGAAGGATTAGAAACTACTGACTGGTGGCAGGGCGCAGGAAACTGCTTAAGCAATAAGGTTCCTTAACAGAAAACCCTGCAGCGAGAAGCATATCACCTTGCTTTTGCTGCAGGGTTTTGCGTCGGCAATCGCGGACGGGGCGAAGCGGTTGTCAGTTATGGCAGAACGTGGTATGATTTAGTTGATTGATAAATATTGTAAATATCCAGCTTGTTTTTGCGGGATAAGTCATTATATTTTTGCCGTGTCAGACATGTTGTGATGCTAATCACAGTCAAAGCCGGTAAGATCGATTATCATAATCATATAGCGAAAGTTATAAAAGTAGATCAACTCGATCTAGTTATACTGCACATTTGTCTAATGTAATAATACAAATACTGTATACAGTATGAATTAATCAGTATTCTTTCGGGGAATATGTTCAATTATTGCTGGCGAAGTATTGAATTATAAAATGAAACATGGTACCATCTACTTAGTCATTTTTACGCTCCCTTTATTTTTTTATGGTGTAAGTGAAATTTTGAACAATTGACCGGAGGGATGGTAACTAAGTAAGTGAAAAAGTGAACATTTGTCTAGACGCTGCTGTATGAATGGGCCTGTCGCCAGGGCGAGAGAATTTTTCGTATGGCAAAAGATTCGTCAGGCTACATAGCGTGAACTGGTGGTTTTCGAGGGCCAACCGGTGAGGTCGCTGACTAGCTTTACAGATATGTGTCATACTAACCCAAGATAGTGTTGTTTAAGCTAAAATGATTGAATTTTTGCTCAATAACGAAAGGGAGGATGGTTATGTTACAGGATTATACTTTAATTGGCGTACTCATCCTGATTGCGCTGGTCGTTCCCATCGGCGGCCTGGTTGCTTCGGCCATGGTACAGACCCGTAAACCTGGCCTGGAAAAGTCGCTGCCTTATGAATGCGGCATCGATCCCATCGGCAAGTCGTGGATTCAGTTTAAAGCAAGCTATTATTTATATGCCTTGGTGTTTGTCGTTTTTGATGTGGAAACGATGTTTTTGTATCCCTGGGCCGTCCAATTTCAGCAGCTTGGCTTGTTTGCTTTTGTAGAAATGATTATTTTTGTAGCCATATTAACGCTTGGATTATGGTATGCCTGGAAAAAGGGGGCTTTGGAGTGGAAATAAAAGATGCGGTGGCAAAACCTGATTCTTTATTGGAACGAAATATTATCGTCACTTCGATTGAACAGGTGCTGAACTGGGCCCGGAGCAACTCTCTGTGGCCGCTTACCTCCGGTTTGGCCTGCTGTGCTATTGAGATGATGTCGGCGGCAGCGGCCAGATTTGACTTGGCCCGATTTGGCTACGAGGTGTTTCGTCCGTCGCCCCGGCAGGCTGATCTCTTGATTGTGGCCGGGACGCTGACCTGGAAGATGGCGGGGCCGTTAAAGCGGCTATATGAGCAAATGCCGGAACCAAAGTACGTCATTGCCATGGGTAACTGTGCCAATGCCGGCGGGCCGTTCGTCGATTCGTCCTATACTGTTGTGCCCGGCGTGGATAAGATTATCCCGGTGGACGTATATATTCCCGGCTGTCCGCCGCGGCCAGAGGCTCTCATTCAGGGCCTGCTGGAACTAAAAAAGAAGATTCGTCATCCTGAAGTGGCAAGGCGGGATCAACATGACTAAACAAATGATAACCAAGGATGAACTGACAGAGCTGGCCGCCCGGTTTGCCCCGGCGACCGAGGTAAGCGGTGAGGGAGTAAGCGGCGCCTTGGTGATTGCCAGGGACAGGCTGCTAGAGCTGCTGCGCTGGCTGAAAGAGGACGCGGACTATCAATTTACCCTGCTGAGCAATGAGACGGCCGTGGACTACCCCGAGTATTTTGAACTGGTCTGTCATCTCTATTCCTGCCACCGTCGCCAGATGCTCACCGTTAAGGCGCGCTGCAGCAAAGAGGAAGCGGTTTTCCCCTCCCTGGTTTCGCTTTGGCCGGGCGCCAATTTCCAGGAGCGGGAGATTTACGATTTGCTGGGGCTTACCTTTACCGGTCATCCCCAGCTCAAGCGTATTTTATTGCCGGCGGAATTTACCGGGCATCCGCTGCGTAAAGATTTTAAAGCAGCCGGCCAAGAAGTGTGAGGTGAAGGATATGCCGAGAACAGAAGTATATACACTCAATATGGGACCGGTCCATCCCAGCACCCACGGTGTTTTGCAGGTGATTTTGGACCTGGACGGCGAACAGGTGGTGCGGGCTACCCCGGAAATGGGTTATTTGCATCGCGGTATTGAAAAGCTGGCCGAGGGCCGGACTTATCCCCAGTTTTTGCCCTATACCGACCGGCTGGATTATGTGTCGGCCATGGGCAACAACCTGGGCTATTGCCAGACGGTGGAGAAGCTGCTGGGCGTGGAGGTACCGGAACGGGCCGAATATATCCGGGTGATTATGGCTGAACTCAACCGCATTGCCAGTCACTTGATCTTTTTTGGCACTATTGCCATTGATTTCGGTTCGGCTACAGGTATGATTTATGGGTTCCGGGACCGTGAAAAAATACTGGACTTATTTAATATGGTCTGCGGCGCCCGCATGACGTTCCATTATATCCGCATCGGTGGGGTGGCGGAAGATTTGCCGGCCGAATTTGTGCCGGCGGCACAGGCCTTTCTTGATGAATTTCCCTCGTTGCTGGAAGAATATCACGGTCTGATCAGCGGCAATGAAATTTTTACGCATCGTCTGAAGGGCTATGCTAAAATCAACGCCGCCCGGGCGCTGGAACTGGGCATGACCGGACCGTCGCTCCGGGCCTCGGGCGTGGATTATGATATTCGCAAGGTTGATCCTTACGGGGTCTACGACCGATTTGACTTTACTGTTCCCCTGGGCACGCAGGGCGACAACTGGGACCGTTACATAGTCCGGATGCAGGAAATGGAACAAAGCGCCCGGATTGTCCGGCAGGCGCTGGAAGGCTTGCCGGAAGGGCCGGTGAAAGCCAAAATGGCCCGGGTGATCAAGCCGCCAGCGGGCGATGTATATCACCGGATTGAAAATCCCCGGGGTGAGCTGGGCTACTATATTGTCAGTGACGGCAGCACCAAGCCGTACCGCGTTCATATCCGCCGCCCGTCCTTCATCAACCTGCACGCGCTGGATGAACTGTGCCGCGGACTCTTAATCGGCGATGTGGTGGCCATTTTGTCTACGCTGGACCCACTGATGGGCGAGGTAGACTGTTGAATACAGGTTCGTAGCAAGGGAGGAGACTTTTATGAATGAGTTACTGGGACTTGCCAGGGTTGCGGCAATGGTCCGGGAGATACTGACGCCGTTCCTGCCCTATCCTGATATTGTGGATTTTATCATTGGCCTGGTAGGCATTGCCGGTATTTTTGGTGTTATTTTTACTGCCGCCCTGGTGCTGGTTTACGCCGAACGAAAAATCAGCGCTTTCATGCAGGTCCGCCTTGGGCCAAACCGGGTTGGACCGGCCGGCATGCTGCAGAGCTTTGCCGATATGCTTAAGCTGTTAAGCAAGGAGGATATTATTCCCTGTGGTGTTGACCGCTGGATGTGGATGCTGGCGCCGGTGGTGCTGTTTTTGCCGGCAGCAACCGTGTATGCTGTATTTCCTTTTGATGACGGGGCTGTGCTGGCCGATTTGAATATCGGTATTTTATTTGTTATGGCTATTTCCGCCCAGTCGACCCTGCCCTTTCTTATGGCCGGCTGGTCTTCCAACAGTAAATACGCTGTGATCGGCGGCATGCGGACGGTAGCTCAGATGTTAAGCTACGAAATTCCGCTGGTCTTTTCCGTACTGGGTATTGTCATGCTGGTCGGGTCCATGCGGTTAAGCGATATTGTGGCCGCCCAGCAGAATATATGGTTTATTGTGCTGCAGCCGGTGGCCTTTGTCATTTATGTCATTGCCGCCACGGCGGAGACCAACCGGGCGCCCTTTGACCTCGTGGAAGGGGAGTCGGAGATTATTGCCGGCCCGTTTACCGAGTATTCGGGCATGCGCTGGGCCTTCTTCTTCCTGGCGGAATATGCCAACCTCCTGGCCGTCTCGGCCATTGCCGCCACTTTGTTTCTCGGCGGCTGGCACGGGCCGTTCCTCCCTGGCTGGCTGTGGTTTTTTATCAAAGTAGGTCTGATGATTTTCTTATTCATGTGGTTTCGCTGGACCTTCCCCCGTTTCCGGATTGACCAGATGATGAGTTTTGGCTGGAAAATACTTTTGCCGCTGGCCTTGGCCAATATGGTTGTAACAGGAATCGGAATTTTTGCCTACAGGTTGTGGAGCTAGTGCTCCATTAACTTGCACTTTAAAAATTGGCGGAGCACTAGGAGGGATATGCCATGCAAGGCAAAGGCTTGCTCAAGGGGATGGGGATTACCCTGAAACGTTTTGTCGGTAAAAAAGTCACTGTTCAATATCCGGAGGAAAAACTTCCCCTGTCGCCGCGCTTTCGCGGTGGCGTACTGGATTTGTCAGTAGAAAAGTGCATTGCCTGCGGGTTGTGTGCCATGAGCTGTCCGAATCAGGCCATTGATCTTGGCACTGCCGTGGGAGAGAATAAAAAGAAACACCTGACGAGATACCACTATTTGTCAGGACGGTGCCTATACTGTGATTTGTGCATTGAAGCCTGTCCCACGAAGGCGATTGTTTGGGATAAGAATTATGAGAATTCCACGTACTGGCGGGATGACCTGGAGCATGACTGTATGGCGGCCGCTGCCGCTAAACAGGGGACTGCCGGCGAGCCGGACGCTACGGCGCCGGACGGGGAAAAGGGGGAGGACTGATGATGCAGGACTTGACCTATACGGCGGCCTTTTATCTATTATCACTACTTACGCTGGGGGCCGGGCTGGGTGTTGTCGTCAAGCGCAATCTGGTGCACAGCGCGCTGCTGTTGGCTCTTTCTTTTATCGGTGTGGCGGGGTTATATATCCTGCTGCAGGCGGAATATCTGGCTGCCGTGCAAATTTTGGTCTATAGCGGCGCCGTGGCAATCATGGTGGTTATCGGTATTATGCTAACCGTCCGCGGCGACATGCAGGACAGCAATCCGCCAGGCCGGCTGCGCTGGAGCGCCGCCGTGGTCAGCGTACTGTTTACCGGCATGCTGCTGGTGCTGGTGACGGCTACGCCCTGGAAGCACAGTGTCGCGACTGCTGCCCTAAACGCGGTGCCCCTCTTGGCTACACTGATGCTGGGCGACTACATGCTGGCCTTTGAGGCGGCGGCCGTATTGCTCCTGGCGGCCATGCTGGGGGCCATTATCCTGGCTAAAGGAGCGGATGAGCAATGATTGGACTGGAACATTTTCTGGTTGTCGGCGCGCTGCTGTTCGGTATCGGTTTGTACGGCTTATTGAGTAAGCGCAATGTAATCGCCTTATTGATGAGTATTGAACTGATGCTGAACGCCGTCAATATCAACCTGATTGCCTTTGCGCGGTTTGTGACTCCCGACCGTCCCGACGGACAGGTGTTTGCCATTTTCAATATAGCCCTGGCGGCAGCGGAAGTAGCTGTCGGGCTGGCGCTGGTATTTCGTATTTACCGGGACCGTGCCGGTATTGACGCAACTAAATTAAACGGGATGAAGTGGTAGAGAGGGGTGTTGGATGATGAGTAGCTATGCGTTGGCCCATGCCTGGCTGATACCGCTGTTGCCGGCCTTTGCTTTCCTGCTTGGCGGGACCTTGCTGCGCCGTATCCCCTATGCTGCCGCTTGGACTGCCATTCTTGCCAGTACCGGCAGTCTGCTGCTGGCGCTGGGGGTGGCCGGCGGGATGGCTGATGGTCGGATTACCATGGTGCAGCCGCTTATCTATAAGGTTTTGTGGTTTTCGGTGCCTGGCTTGTCGGCTGATATGGGGGTATATCTGGACCCGCTGACGGCCATGATGCTCTGTGTGGTGACCTTGGTGTCGCTGCTGGTGCAGATCTATTCACTAGGCTATATGGCCGGTGATCCCGGTTTTGCCCGGTTTTATTCTTTCCTGTCTTTATTTGCTGCCTCCATGCTGGGGCTGGTGATTGCCGCTAATTTTATCCAGATGTATGTCTTCTGGGAACTGGTGGGCTTATGCTCTTACCTCTTGATTGGCTATTATTTTCATAAGGTTTCCGCCCGGGAGGCGGCCAAGAAGGCCTTCATGACCACGCGAATCGGCGATTTCGGTCTGCTGCTTGGCATATTGCTATTGCAGCTTATCTTCGGGACGCTGGACTTTGCTAAGCTGGGCCTGGCCATTCCCGACTATGTGGCACAGGAAGGGAGCGCGCTGTTAACAGTTGTGGCTCTCCTGATCTTTATCGGGCCTGTCGGCAAATCCGGTCAGTTTCCGCTCCATGTCTGGCTGCCTGATGCCATGGAAGGGCCGACGCCCGTGTCCGCTCTCATCCATGCGGCCACCATGGTGGTGGCCGGGGTGTATCTGATTGCCCGTGCTTATGTGCTGTTTCACTCCTTGCCGGCGGCGCTTACGGTGATTGCCTGGGTTGGTGCGTTTACCGCCCTGTTTGCCGCCGTCATTGCCGTGACGCAGCGGGAAATGAAGCGGATACTGGCTTATTCGACCATCAGTCAGCTCGGCTATATGATGCTGGCCCTTGGGGTAGGAAGTTTGACGGCCTCCATGTTTCATTTGATGACCCATGCTTTTTTTAAAGCGCTGATGTTTTTGGCGGCCGGTTCGGTGCTGCATGCGTTGCATGATACGGCGGATATTTTCAAAATGGGAGGCCTGCGGCGGCAGATGCCGTTCACCTTTGCCGCGATGGCTGTCGGGGTGATCGCCATTGCCGGCATTCCGCCTTTTGCCGGCTTTTATTCCAAGGATGAAATTCTGGCTGCCGCTTATGCTGTCAGTACGCCGCTTTACCTGATCGCGGTAGTGACCGCTTTCCTGACTGCCTTTTATATGGCCCGGCTGTTATTTGTCGCCTTTTTCGGCGAACCAAAACCGGAAAATCATGCCCATGAGTCGGGGCCGGCCATGCTGCTGCCCTTGCTGGTGCTTGGTACGCTGTCGGTCATAGGCGGTTATCTGGCCCATGCGGCAGGCTTTGGCCACTGGATTTATTTCGGAGAGGCCCATATGGCGCCGGTCAACTGGCTGGTAGCCGGCACATCGACGCTGGTGGCTGTGGTTGCCATTGCGCTGGCCTGGAGCATCTACGGGGCCGGTGTGATCAAACCCTATCAGGTGCGGGACCGGCTGGAGCTGTTATACCAGTTGAGTTATCATAAATTTTATATCGACGAAGCCTATGCCTGGCTGAACCGGCATATTGTCAACGGTTTTGGCCGGCTGCTGGCCTGGGTCGACATTCATCTGGTCGATGGACTGGTCAATCTGCTTGCCTTGACCGTCCGGTCGAGTGGCGCCGTGCTGCGGCGTACCGAAACCGGTCAATTGCAGCACTACGCGCTGGTCTTCTTCGGTGCCGCCCTGGTTATCCTGCTATGGATTACTTACGCGGGCCACTCGCTGGCTATGGCCTGGATTGGAGGGGGAGTACGATGAATGAGTTTCCGATACTGACAACGATTTTGCTGCTGCCCATCCTTGGCGCTTTGCTACTGTCCTGCCTGCCGCCGTTGGCGGAAAAAGCCATTAAAGTGGTTGCCGCGGTGATTATGGGAGCTGTGGCCGTATTGGCGGTCTATGCCTATGGGGCGTATGATTTTACTGTTGGCGGCATGCAATTTACCCAAACCATACCCTGGATTGCCGATCTCGGCGTCAATTATGCCGTAGGTGTCGACGGTATGTCGCTGCCGTTTTTGCTGCTGACCGCCCTGATCGGGTTTTCCGCCGTTTTTGCCTCCTGGAATCTGGAACAACGGCCTAAGGAGTTTTTTGTTCTGCTGCTGATTTTGCTGGCCGGTGTAACCGGTACGTTCATTGTCCGGGATTTATTCATCTTTCTCCTGTTTTATGAACTGGTGGTCATTCCGATCTATATCATGGTCATTATCTGGGGCTCTACCAAGCGGGTCAGTAAGGAATACGCCGGGATGAAGCTGACGATTTACCTGTTGATCGGCTCGGCGTTCATGCTGGTCGGCGTGGTGGCTCTCTATCTAAACGCTTTTCCCGCCGGGGCGCGCACCTTTAGCATGGAGCTATTAGCCCAGGCCCATCAACTGGGGCATTTATCGGAAGAGTTTCAGGTTTTCGCCTTTTTCCTGTTGCTTTTGGGTTTTGGTTCGCTGCTCTCCATGTGGCCCTTCCACAGTTGGTCGCCTGACGGCTATGCCGGGGCGCCGACGGCAGTGTCCATGATTCATGCCGGTGTTTTGAAGAAGATCGGCGGCTACGGTTTAATCCGCATCGGTCTGTTGGTATTGCCGCTGGGCTTGAAGTTCTGGGCGCCGCTGATCGCCGGTCTGGCGGTGGTCAATGTTCTCTATGCCGCTTTTATCGCTCTGGCGCAGAAGGATTTGAAATATGTTGTCGGCTATTCTTCGGTATCCCATATGGGCTATGTCTTAATCGGCATTGCGGCGTTAAACGGCACCGGTATCAGCGGCGCCATCGCCAACATGTTTGCCCATGGCATCATGAGCGCCCTGTTCTTTGCCATGATCGGCTATGTCTATGAGAAGACCCATATTCGGGAAATGGATGGTCTGGGCGGTTTGGCCCATCAGATGCCCCGGGTGGCTACCGGCTTTATGCTGGCTGGCATGGCCTCGCTGGGTTTGCCCGGTCTGATCGGCTTTGTGCCGGAGTTTACCATTTTTGTTGGAAGTTTCAGCCAGTATCCGGTATGTGCTGTACTGGCTATTGCGGGTATTGTCTTTACCGCGCTTTATGTTCTCAGGCTGTTGGCCAATGTACTGTTTGGCCCGCGGCGGCCCGAATTTGACCGGTACCGGGATGCCCGCGGCGCAGAATTAGTGCCACTCTTCGTCCTGGGGGCCGTGTTGGTAGCCTTTGGTCTCTTCCCGAACCTATTGATGCAAAAAATAAGCAGTGAAGTTTCGACGATGCTACCACTCTTGGCAAGCCTTCAAGATGCGCCTGCACTATGGGGAGGGATTTGGCGATGAACTTTTCTCTAATCGTACCTGAGCTATTGACGGCTTGTTTGGCGATGTTTCTGGTGGTGCTTGATTTGCTGCTGCCGGGGAAGGAAACCCGCCGCAGCCTTGGCTATCTGGCTGTTTTTGGATTGCTGGGCATTCTGACGGTTTTGCTGGGCCAGCAGGAAGCAAGCGGCGCTTTTTACGTCAATTTGTATACCGTCGACGGTTATGCCGTATTTCTAAAAGCGCTATTCTTAATTGCCGTGGCTTTGACGCTGCTCTTTTCCTTTGATCTGATCGAGCGCCTGCCTCGCTATAGCGGTGAATTCTACGCCTTGATCGTGTTCAGCGTGTTAGGGATGATGCTGATGGCTTCGGCTAATGACCTGATTACCCTGATTGTCGGGATGGGGGTCATGAATATCAGCTTTTACATTCTGGTAGGTTACCATTTCAAGGATATGCGCTCCAGTGAAGCGGGCGCCAAGTATCTGATCTTAAGCGCCGCTTCGACGGCGGTGCTCTTATACGGCGCCAGTCTGGTCTATGGCTATACCGGCAGTGTCCAGTTTGCCAAAATCTTTCAGGCCGTAGACCCGTCTCCGGCCATGCTGGGCGGGATGGCCATGCTGGTTATCGGTCTGGGCTTTAAAATTGCCGCCGTACCTTTTCACATGTGGTCGCCGGATATTTACGAAGGGGCGCCGCTGCCAGTAACAGCACTCTTGGCCATGTGCTCCAAAGTGGCTGCCTTTGCCGTCTTACTGCGTCTGCTCATCCAGGCATTGCCGGCGCTGGCTGACGGCTGGGTGGCGATTGCTGCTCTGTTAGCCGTGCTGAGTATGATTACCGGTAATGTGATCGCCATGAACCAACACAATATCAAACGGCTGCTGGCCTATTCTTCTATTGCCCAGGCCGGCTACCTGCTATGTGGCCTGGTGGCAGCCGATCAGGCCGGTGTCAAGGGGATACTCTTTTATAGCCTGCTCTACGTGTTTGCCAATGTGGGCGCCTTTGCCGTCATTACGGTAGTTAAGCTCCATTCGGGTTCGGAGGATATGGCAGCGTTTGCCGGACTAAGTCGGAAATCGCCGTTTCTGGCGGTGGTCATGACCGTTTCGTTGCTGTCGATGGCCGGCATTCCGCCAATGGCGGGGTTTGCCGGAAAGCTATACCTGTTTCTGGCTGTCGTCGAACGGGGGTATCTGTGGCTGGCCTTGCTGGGCTTTGTTATGTCGATGATTTCAGTATATTACTATCTGTTGGTTGCCAAGGTCATGTACTGGGGAGAGCCCACTGACGGGAGACGCCTGGAGGTTGGTGCTCCGCTTAAATGGGCGGCAGCCCTCAGTCTGATTGCAACCTTGCTGCTCGGTGTGTACCCCGGCCCGTTAGCCGACGTGGCAGCTTGGGCGGCGGCCAGTTTGTTTTAGATTTGTTAATCTGTTAGAAGCGAGCCTTTCCTCCTTACTTGGTGGGAAGGTTCGCTTTTTTATGTTGTGTCGTTTAAAGCGTAAAGACGGTATTTCCGGGCAAAGCAGGGAAGGCCATGAATACGTGGAAATAGTACAAATGGGCCTTCGGGGTTCTTCCATTACAAAACGTAGGAGAGATTGCAATGAATGTCAATTTATGCACTAAGAAAATGAAAACTATTATTGCCAGTATACAGACCCAGAATGAAATAGAAAAACTGCAGTCTTACGGGGCGATTGTTTCCATTATGGAGTTGTTTGACGATTTGGCCGAGATATTGGCCGTATCGGAGGATATTTACCAGCAGTACAAAACAAGCCTGCTCTGGCACTGCCAGGTGCTCTGCGGCCTGGAGGAAGCGGCAGGGCTGGATGAGGCAAGCCATGTCGAGGCTGCCTGTGAAGAGATTAGAAAACTGAAATCGGTCCATTGTTTTAATTGCAATTAAATTAGTGGACTGTCTACTCTGAAATCACAATTACTTCACGGATCTTTTTCCGTAATGCTTTGTTGTCGTCAGCTTACATATATCCTATATGCGTGCCTCCTCCGCCTTGCCTTACGAAAAAATTTCCGCGAATTCATTTGCATTTCCAAAGTAGGCGGTCCACTAAGAGTAGAATAATAAAGGCTGCTTTTTTCGTGAATTATCTGAGAATATCCGGCCGGAGATATTGACAGACTTAAAGATAGGGCTTATGATAACAGTAGAAAGATGAACAAACGACACAATACCCGCGCATATGTTCAAAGAGGAGACTGATATATGGACAGTAGTATGGAAAAGTCTTTGCTAACCAGAATTGCCTGGATGTATTATGTGCAGGATATGACGCAGGGAGAAATTGCGGCAAAGCTGAACTTCTCCCGAACCAAGATCACTCGTTGCCTGGCCAAGGCAAAGAATACGGGCATTGTTGAAATCCATATTGCCTCGGAGTATCGTGCCTGTCTGGATACTGAACAAGCCTTGAAAGATCGGTTTCCTTTTTTGGAAACGGTGGTTGTCCCGGCCGGTAATAGTGATGCCGTCACTAAGGAAGGCGCTGGTAAAGCCTGTGCCGGTTACCTGGAAAATATCCTGACAGATGGTGATGTTGTAGGCATTGCCTGGGGCTCTTCCCTGTATGAAGTGGGAAAATTCCTGGGGCTGAAAAAGCCGCTAAATATTACCGTCGTACAGCTCATGGGTGGACTCAACAGCAGTGAAACCATCAATCCGGAGGAGATTGTCAAGCAAATAGCCCGTCGGCTGCATGCCAACGGGGTATGGCTGAACACACCGGCCATGATGGACACGCCGGAAATCAAAAAAGCTCTGCTAAGTGATGAAGGTGTCAAACGGGTTCTGACCAAGGCCACCAGTTGCACCAAAGCGTTGTTTGGCGTTGGCGATGTTAGTGACGACGGTTCGCTGGTTATCAGTAATGCGCTGACCGTAGCCGAGATGGCAAAATTGCGGGATATGGGTGCGGCTGGCAATCTGCTCGGCTGGTTTTATGATGTCAACGGCAATCCGATCCATTCCTTTGTCAGCGACAGGGTGATATCCGTACCGTTTGAGGATATTAAACGGATTCCGCACAAAATCTGTCTAGCTACAGGCTCTAATAAGGCTGTGGCAATTTTGGGAGCCATTCGCGGCGGCTGCATGAATACGCTGGTCACCGATGAAGTGACGGCTCAGGAAGTATTGCGGCTGGCCCGGCAGTAATATGTTTTTTTGTTTGCATGGCGTATGTAATTTTTTTTGAATAAAAATGAACAAATGTGCAATTGGCGATGCATATGTGCTCTGGCGACTGGGCTATGCCGGGAGGGGTGGCCTGCCAAGAGCATATATGCATGACTAGGAAGCAAAACATTTATAGGAGGGAACAGGAATGAAAGTAGAGAAAGAGACTTTGTTAAAATGGTACAAAAAAATGCTGCATACGCGTTTTTTTGAATCCCAGGTAGACGCGTTTTTTGCCAAAGGTATGATTCATGGTACGACTCACTTGTCCATCGGGCAGGAGGCCTTTGCCATCGGTTCCACCGGGGCGTTGCGCGAGGATGATTTGATTACCAGCACCCACCGTGGTCATGGCGAGTGTATCGGGAAAGATGCTGATGTGAATTTAATGATGGCTGAGCTGATGGGTAAATCCAACGGCTACTGCAAGGGTAAAGGCGGCTCTATGCATATTGCCGACCTGGAAAAAGGAAATCTGGGGGCTAATGGTGTCGTTGGCGGCGGTTTTGCTATTGCAGCCGGTGCGGCGATGACTCAGCAAATGAAAAAGACCGGCAAGGTAGTGCTTTGTTACTTCGGGGATGGTGCCAGCAACGAGGGTTCCTTTCATGAAGCACTGAACCTGGCTTCCATCTGGAAGCTGCCGGTTGTCTTTATGTGCACTAATAATAAATATGGCATGTCCATGTCCACCGAACGAAGCATGAATGTGGAAACCGTAGCCAGCCGGGCCGCTGCCTATGGTATGCCGGGTGTCACCGTACCGGGCAATGATGTATTGAAAGTATATGAAGCCACCTTGGAAGCGGTGGAACGGGCCAGAAGAGGCGAAGGGCCGTCGATTGTGGAAGGTCTTACCTACCGTTGGCTGGGCCATTCCAAGAGTGATGCCAACCGGTATCGCACGAAGGAAGAGATTGAAGAATGGAAAACCAAGTGCCCCATCAAGGCTTTTGAAAAATACTTAATGGAAAACAAAGTGGCTACCAGAGAAGAACTGGATGCTATAACCGCCACGGCAAAAGAAGACATTGCTCAGGCTGTAGCGTTTGCTCAGGCCGGTTCCTATCCCGGTATTGAAACGTTAGAAGAAGACGTATACGCGTAAAGGAGTGGATAGATAATGGCAGTAATCACATATAAAGAGGCTGTAAGACAGGCCATGCAGGAAGAAATGCGCCGCGACGAGACGGTCTTTCTGATGGGTGAGGATGTAGGTATTTACGGTGGTGCTTTCGGTGTGTCACTGGGCATGCTGGATGAATTTGGCGAGGAACGTGTGCGGGATACGCCGATTTCGGAAGCGGCTATTTCCGGTGCGGCCGCCGGCGCTGCCGTCACAGGCATGCGGCCGATTGCCGAAATCATGTTTAGTGATTTTATTACGATTGCAATGGATTCTTTGGTTAACCAGGCGGCCAAAATGAGATATATGTTTGGCGGCAAGGCCAAAGTTCCCATGGTGCTTCGCCTGCCGGGCGGTTCGGGAACGGGTGCGGCAGCACAGCATTCGCAGAGCCTGGAAAACTGGCTGGTCCATGTACCGGGATTGAAGGTAGTTATGGCGACCACCCCCTATGATGTAAAAGGCTTGTTAAAAACCGCTGTCCGTGATGACAATCCGGTCGTATTTATTGAAACTAAAACCTGTTATAACCGCAAGGGAGAGGTGCCGGAAGGCGAATATACCATTCCCTTTGGTGTAGCCGATATAAAACGGCAGGGCAAAGATGTAACTATTCTGGCCACCGGCATCATGGTGCACCGTTCGCTGGAAGCGGCCGAACTGCTGGCTAAGGAAGGCATTGATGTAGAGGTCATTGATCCGCGTACTCTGGTGCCGTTCGATAAAGAAACGCTGGTCAAATCAGTGATTAAAACCGGCAAGCTGATCATTGTCCACGAAGCCTGCAAACGCGGCGGCTTTGGCGGCGAAGTAGCTGCTGAGGTTATGGACAGTGAAGCCTTTGATTATCTGGATGCACCGATCAAACGGGTAGCCGGTAAAAATGTACCTATTCCGTACTGCATGGAACTGGAAAAAAGCGCAGTACCGCAGATCGACGATATTGTAAAAGCCGTCCGTGAAATTGTATAAACAGGAGGAGTTAGCATGGCAGCAGAGTTGTTGATGCCCAAACTGGGCATGACCATGGAAGAGGGAACCATTGTGAAATGGTCTAAACAGGTGGGAGACAAAGTCGCTGAAGGCGAAATCCTGCTGGAAATTATGACGGACAAAGTCAATATGGAAGTGGAAGCTCCGGCTACCGGGGAAGTACTGGCTATATTGGCGGCTGAAGGCGATATTGTTGCGGTAAATACACCGATTGCTTATATCGGGCAGCCCGGCGAAAAAGTCGGTACGGCAGCGGCACCGGCGGTTCCGGGACCAGCTCCGGCTCCGGTGGCAGCGGCAGTAGCGGCTGCTCCGGTAACTACGGCGGCGATCGGCGCCGAGGGGAAAATAAAAGCCAGCCCGGCAGCCAAACGGGTTGCCCGGGAAGAACATATCGATCTGCGTCAGGTACCGCCGACCGGACCGGGTGGCAGAATCATTGAGAAAGATGTAAGAAACTTTAAAGCCAGCCCGCTGGCGCAGAAAATCGCCCAGGACAAGGGCGTTGATCTGGCAGCCGTTACCGGCACAGGCATTGGCGGCAAGATTATGAAAGCCGATGTGGAAGCCGCTGTCGCTACGCCGGCTGCTGCGCAAAAACCGGCAGCAAAAGCCATTCGTAAACCGCTGACTGGTCTGCGCAAGGCGATTGCCAAAAATATGGCTGAGGCCTGGGAAGCTCCTCATGTCACTCTAAACACTGAAGCCGATATGAGCGGTATGGTAGCTCTTAGAAAGCAGATTATTCCTGGCATTGAAAAACGGACCGGCATCAAGCCGTCCTATAACGATCTTATTATCAAAGTCGTAGCCAAGGCGCTGCGGGAAAACCCGACGATCAACTCCCGTTTCTATCCCGACGGCGTGGAAGCTTGCGAGGATGTTAACGTAGGTATGGCTGTTGCTATCCCGAACGGTCTGGTTGTACCTGTCATTAAAAATGCCGACACGCTAAGCGTTGAACAAATTGCTCAGGCAACCAAAGGCTTGGCCGCGCGGGCCAGAGACGGGAAACTGGCGCCTGACGAAATGTCCGGCGGTACCTTTACCGTATCTAACCTGGGAATGTTTGGTATTGATACCTTTACCCCGATCATCAATAAACCGGAAATTGCCATTTTGGGCGTAGGCCGCATGCTGGATAAACCGGCTGTAAAAGACGGTGAGATTGTTATTCAGCCACGGATTTCCCTGTCGTTGTCCTTTGACCACCGTGTGGTAGATGGCGCTGAAGCCGCTAAATTCCTGGGACGCATCAGAGAACTGCTGGAAGATTATCTCCAACTCATATGACAACGGAGGAATGGCAATGGCAACAGAATTGTTAATGCCCAAGCTGGGCATGACCATGGAAGAAGGGACCATTGTAAAATGGTTCAAGCAGGTCGGTGAGCAGGTAAAAGAAGGTGAAATCCTGCTGGAGATTATGACCGACAAGGTCAATATGGAAGTGGAAGCTCCGGCTACTGGCCAGGTGCTGGCTTTATTGGCACCGGAGGGGGCCGTGATTGAAGTTAATAAACCGATTGCCTATATCGGGCAGGCCGGTGAACAGGTTGGCGCGCCGCAAGCCGCTCCGGCAGCACCTGCCGCTGCCGGCAAGACCGACTATCAGGTGGTTGTTCTGGGCGGTGGACCGGGCGGTTATGTGGCCGCTATCCGGGCGGCCCAGTGCGGTCTGAAGACGGCCCTTATCGAGAAGGATTCCCTCGGCGGGACCTGCCTCAACCGGGGTTGCATTCCGACCAAAGCCTTGCTGCGAAGTGCCGAAGTCTATGAAACGATTAAAAAGGCCGGCGAGTTTGGTATTGCCGCCTCAAACGTTACCAGCGATATGAAAGCCGTATTTGCCCGTAAGGACCGCATCGTAAAAGGCTTGGTCGGCGGCATCAAAGGTCTGCTGCAGGCCAATAAGGTGGATGTTTTTAACGGGGAAGGCAAGGCTATTAGCCCTAACCAACTGGAGATCACTCAAAAAGACGGGGTGAAAAAGATTTCAACCGAGAAGCTGATTATAGCTACCGGTTCGACTCCCTTTATGCCACCCATTCCCGGTGCGGACAATCCGGGGGTCATCACCAGTAATGAAGCGCTGGAACTGGGCAAGGTGCCGCAGTCGCTGGTTATTATCGGCGGCGGTGTCATTGGTCTGGAGTTTGCCTATATGATGCAGACCTTCGGAGCCAGGGTAACTATTATCGAAATGCTGCCCCGTATTCTGCCGATGGCTGATAAAGAAGTGGTGGACGTATTGGTGGGTTCTCTGAAAAAACAGGGTGTAACTATCTTCACCAATGCCAAGGTCAATAAAATCAGCAAAACGGCCAGTGCGCTGGCGGTGGAATATGAGTTTGAAGGTGCGCTTCATACGGTAGAGGGTGAGAATGTACTGGTATCTACTGGGCGGGCGGCTAACTTTACCGGTATTGAAGGCTTAGGCATTCATGAGAAAAAAGGTATTCCAGTCAATGAGAAAATGGAAACCAAGCTTCCCGGCGTTTATGCTATCGGCGACATTGCCAGCAAGATTCAATTGGCTCATGTGGCTTCAGCCCAAGGCATTGTGGCTGCCGAAAACGCTGCCGACATGAACTCTCATTACTCGGATAAAATCATTCCTTCCTGCATCTACACCAGTCCGGAAGTAGCCTGGGTCGGCATCAGCGAAGCGGAAGCGAAGGAAAAATATCAGGATATTAAAGTAGGTAAATTCCCCTTTAAGGCCAGCGGTAAAGCGATGGCCTACGGCGATACCGAAGGCTTTGTCAAAGTAGTTTGCGATGCCAAGTATGGCGAAATACTGGGTGTCCATATTGTCGGACCCCATGCCACCGATCTGGTATCGGAAGGCGTACTGGCGCAGTCGCTGGAAGCAACGCTGGAAGAACTGGGCCACGCTATCCACCCCCATCCGACGCTTTCCGAAGCCCTGATGGAAGCGGCTCATGTAGCGATGGGACAGGGGATTCACTGGAAATAAGCGGTTGTAGGGTGTGTCTTAGAACTAACGGAATGACCCATGGCGAGTGATTTTTGTGCCAGACGAGGCAAATTTTTGTAGAAATAGCGGTTCCTATTTCAAGAAAATTTAACGAAGTATGGCGCAAAAAGCAACGTCATGGAGCGTTTCGGATAGTTTTAAGACACGCCCTGAATAGGAGGGTAAACCATGCTTGTACTGAACTGGGGTCTGACTCCTTACCAACATGCCTGGCAGTTCCAGGAGAGCTATACCAAAGCGCGGCGGCAAGGCAAAGCTGACGAGGATGTGTTAGTGCTGCTGGAGCATCCGCCGGTCATTACGGTCGGGCGGAGTGGCGTGGATGGGCATATACTAGTCGACAGCCTGACGCTTAAAGAAAAACAGTGTGAAGTATATCATGTGGACCGGGGCGGCGATGTTACCTATCACGGGCCGGGTCAGTTGGTAGGCTATCCACTGCTTGATCTGAAGCGTTACGGTAAGGATGTCCATGCCTATGTTCACAACCTGGAGGAAGTGATCATTCGCACGCTGGCCGATTTCGGCATCATCGCCGGACGGGATGAGAAATATACCGGTGTGTGGGTTGGTGAGGACAAAATTTGCGCCATCGGGATCGGGGCGCGCAACTGGCTCAGTTTTCATGGGTTTGCCTTGAATATAGACGCCGATTTATCGTACTTTTCCTTTATTACTCCCTGCGGCATTCGAGGCCGGGGCGTAACCAGCATGGAAAAACTGCTGGGAGCAGCTCCTGCTATGCAGGAAGTGCGCAGCCGTCTGATCGCTCATTTCCAAGCGGTTTTTCAGATTGCTGCCGTGACAGAAACCGATGGCCGCTGGCTGGGCGATACCCGTCCGCCATCCTGGCTTAAAGGACGGGTCGCCAGTAACCAAAATGCCAGCGAGGTTCACGGTATGCTGGATGAACTGGCTCTAAATACCGTTTGCTCCGGTGCACATTGCCCGAATATGGGGGAGTGCTATGCCAGCCGCACAGCTACCTTTATGATTCTGGGCAGCCAGTGTACGCGGCAGTGCCGTTTCTGTGCCGTGCAAAAGGGCCAGGTGCAGCCGGTGGATGCGGGAGAACCCGAACGGGTAGCCCACATGATAAAACGGCTGGGTCTGCAGTATGCAGTTATCACTTCGGTAACCCGTGATGACTTACCGGATGGCGGTGCCGAGCATTTTGCCCGTACGATTGAGGCCATCCGGCGAATTTCACCCGGCACGCTGATTGAAGTATTAATTCCCGATCTGCAAGGTAACGAAGCGGCACTGGATACGGTCATTGCCGCCCGGCCGGAAGTCATTAACCATAATGTGGAGACCGTGCCTGCCCTCTATAGCGAGGTTCGCCCGCAGGCTAACTATCAACGGTCTCTGGCCGTATTGGACTATGTGAAACGCCAAGCCCCTCACATTAAGACCAAATCGGGCATTATGGTTGGGTTGGGGGAAACCCCGGCTCAAGTGGCTGCTGTTCTGGCCGATCTTCGATCTATTGGCTGTGACTTCCTGACCGTAGGGCAATATCTGGCACCGTCAGCTCAGCATATTGCCATCAAAGAATATGTCGCACCCGAACAATTCGTGCACTACCGGGAACTGGCGGAAAGCTTCGGCTTCCTCCACGCCGCCAGCGGCCCCCTGGTGCGCTCCTCCTACCGGGCGGCGGACGGGTTCTTTCAGAAGGAAAGACTTTCGTCCTGATTGCTGAACATTGATTAAATAAAAATAAGGCCCTGTCTACGACATTACATTGAAGTCGCAGACAGGGCCTTATTTATTGTTACCGTAGTCAAATATTATCATTGATTTTCCAACGACCATTCTCATAGGTAATCAAACCAGCGAATTCCAATTGGTCCGGGGCTTGTCTCAAACCGGTTAGTTTGCTGTAGACGATTGCGTAATCTCCTGATGTAGGAAAGAGCTTATCACAGGTTTCCACTTGGTATTCCCAGTTGCAAATAATATTGGTAAGAGCCTGATGTAATAAAGAATCCACGTGCATTCTCCTTTTTATTTTTACTAAGCAATATTATATTAAAAATAATTTCCAGATAATAGTATGAAGATAGATTATATAATATTTTTTTGTTTGGTTTATTAGATTAGTCTTTGGATATATCAAGGAATGTGCTCTTTCAAAAGAAATGATTTTTGTCATAATTAGGCATTTAGTTAAAGAACAATAAGGTCTTGGCTACGACACGCAATAAATCGTAATCAAGGCCTTATTGTCATTTTTTGCAGAAAAATGTAAAAAAGATAATAAAATGAAGTTAAATCCAACAAAGGAATATAATGGAATACGTAGAAATTTTGTAATGGGATAGTTTCAAATCAATTTCAAAGAATTATATGATATGGAAGCGAAGAACGGTAGGCTGTATCTGGACACTTGGTCTGCCTGGAGATGGTAGTGTAACCGCCCATTTCTTTTTAGAGAGGGGCGGTTTTCATTTATGGAAATGTAGTATGCAGTTTTAGAAATCTTTAACTTTAAAAAAGAGTGGAGAAATTAGTCATGACCAATGAATTGGAACGTAAAAGAGAATGGAAAGGTCTGATATTTTTTGTTTTTTTTGTATATGGGATATGGACTGTGTACAGTCTTGCAATGATTTTTCTTTTTCTTGATCAAAAAAGTTTTGTCTGGATTCTCCATAATTATGGGGTGAGCCAAATTGTTTTTACAGGATTACCTATTTTTTATTATTTAAAATTTATAGAAAAAGTTGATATTAATTATTTAAAATTCAATAACATTAACAAGAGAGGTTTAATAGTATTAGTAACTTTTATTGCTATTGAATTTGCAATTCACTTAATAAGAATAAATCGAGAGCAGATGGTGAATTATGGTTCTTTTATTTTTTTAAATCAATGGACTAAAGGAATCATAATATCAAGTCTTATGGATGAAATATTATACAGAGGGGTGATTTTACAAAAACTTATGAAGCTCATGCCCTTCTGGATTGCTAATATAGTCGTTACTTTAGTAGAGATAGCATTATACAGGCCTGGAAATGCTATTGTTTGGTTGGATAATTTTATAGGTGGGATCATGTTTGGTTACGTGTTTAAAAAATCAAATTCTTTATGGGGGGCAATCTTAGCACACGCTGCATTTAATTTTATTAACATATACATTCATTAGTAAGATATTATTCATTAATTTTGATGAGTGAAGAATAGAGGAGGATTTTTTTGTCTTCTAAAGTTTGGGTATGTGGTGTCATTGCTTTAAAATTGACCTGGTTATCCTATCCCTTAGCGGCGTATGTTGGGCTGCGATTTCAAGAAATTATAGGGATGCAGATGGTTTTTCCTTTGGTATTTCTTTTTTTCTTGATGTTGATCATTACTTTTTGTGAAGGGTTTAGCTTTTTATATAATAAAGTAAAAGGTAGAGAGCAAACGATAGCGCTAATTTATGACGAAAAAGAAAATGAGCAGTCTGATTTTATTTGAAAAGAAAACAAGGTCCAACATGTCGTTTTATTATCAGTTAGTAAAGAAACAGGGGGAAATACGTTGGTATGGGTCCTGCTTCTTTGAACAAAAGACGATAACGGCAATAGAAATATTTGCGGATGGTTCTGATGATTGTCCGGTCATGAAAGCTGTTCAAAGTTCCGGTGAAGTTTTTTCGGTCTATGACCAAGAATTTCTTAGCGGATATATAGCGGAAGAAGATACTGATATTATTTTTAGCAATTCAGATGATAAACAAATCTTGCTGGCTGCCAAGAAAGAAATTAAAGATGAAGAAGCACAGGCGATGGATAATATCCTTTTTCTTGGGATTTGACACCATCCTTTAATAAAAACGGAAATTGTTATGTTTTGCGCGGGCGGGAAGGGCTGGTAGGGGGGAAGTATTATGTTGGATTGCAAAATCTGGAGTTAGTAGAAGCTTGAGCTATTGATGATTTTACCATGAAGCTAATTATGTTGATTATTATAATTCTTGACAATCGTCATAATAACTATTTTATTTGATCAAAGATGAAGATATTTAGAAGGATTAGAACCTACTAGCAAGCCTTAAGCTATAATATTTTTTTGCAGGAGGCGGGACAAAGATGGCCTATCAACTTACTTATCTAGATGTTTTACAGGCATTGTTTATACCTTTTAATATGTCCTTTTGGGCATTAAATATGGGAATATATATCATTATTGGTTTTATTCTATGGCGTGGGACAATATCGATGAAAAAATGGTATAGAGTTATGCTGGTATTAGCCAGTGTTATTATATTTTTGCTGGCTATGTTTTTAGTTGGAGTCAGTAATGAAGGGGATGGCTGGCAACTGTCGGAGCAAGAAATTAGGATAAAAGCCTGGCCGATTGAAGAGACTGCCGATTTGAAGACTGTCCAGATTGCCTTGGTGAGTCCGTGGAGCGAATGGCAGCCGACCTTGCGGACCAATGGATATAGTGTTCCTGGGTTGTCAACGGGATGGTTCAAGCTTCGTAATGGAAAAAAAGCGGCTATTTTCTATCATCAGAATCCACCGGATATGCTGCTGCTAAAGTCCGGTGATACTTACTATATTCTGGCTCATCCGGGTGTCCGGGAATTGTATATGAAACTTCTACAACAAGGAGTGAAAAAGTATGATTTATCAATTTCCCAAGTCGCCTTTAGATAGAATGGCCTGTTTTTCTACAGTCAGTTCTTTTGCCATTCTATGGGGAATAACGTTATATGTCGTACTGTATAGTCCGCTGAATAAAGGATATTTTTGGCTTGCTTTAGTATGGCTGGCTTTTCTCTCGGCTTATTTTTGGCAAGTTCGCTTTTATACATTGCGGGAAGACTGTGTCGTTATCCATCGTTTTATTGGAAATATAGTGATTCCGTTAAAAAAGATTGAATCTGTTCAAAGAGTGGAAAAGCTTTCAATATCGCTGCGTTTATTCGGTTCCGGTGGTTTGTTCGGCTATTTTGGCATTTTTCAACTAGAACAGGGAGGTCGGATAAGATTGTACTGCACTCGTTCTTCTAATTTAGTTGTAATCAAAGCGGATAAAGCTTATGCTATTTCACCGAATGATTCAGCAGAATTTTGCCAGCGAGTAATGGAGAAGATGGGAAAGCAGTGGACTGAAAAAGAAGGCTGAAGAGACATGTATACCAAAGCAGTTAATTGGCTTATTGTAATATTAAAAGTTTGCGGGATGCTTGGTGTTTTTTTTCTCCTGCGATTGCTATTATCAATCTTTCCTGGCGATTATTGGGGATTTTTCCTTACTTATTTTTGGCTGTTTGTTTTGGCCGGTTTGATCCCGGCTTTAATAGCCAGATTGAAAGGTGATAATTTCTGGGGCTGGTGGTTGCTTGGAACCTTGACGCCGGTTATTTCCATCGTTATTGCTGCCAGTCTGGAAGAACGGAGTGAATGGAACGGAGCAAAGTCGGCAGAGGATGTTGCCACAGTGGAGCAGTGTGATTTTTATATCAAGACGGTAGCTTGTAGGTCTGAACAGTGGGAGTACCGAATTGAAAATAATAGTCAGCAGGTGCTGTGGCTGGGAAGGAGATATTTGAGGTGTAAAGAGGTTACGGCGATAGAATTGTTTACTCCGGAGGAAAATCAGATATGGATTATGAAAGCAGCCTATGATAACGATAGTAAAAGGTTTTGTTTACATACACAGGAAGGTTGTAGCGGGCAACTTTTACTACAGGCTGATGGTTGGATTTTAACGGATGTCAATGGGGCAGGCTGGCTTAAGATTACGGAAGAAATACTGGAAGATCAGAGTCTGTTTCGTCGTTATGGTACTGAACAACTGGCTAGGCGTTTTGCTTTTTGTCATAAGAATGAGAAGCTTTTGGGGCGGTATTATGTGGCGCTGCAAAATTTAGAAATAGCGGCCAGCTTTACTGACGATTATGAAATAAGGGCGGTATTGCTTGCAGCTCTTTTGCTGGATGGTCACTATAACAAGCACGTAATATGAAACCAAAGCAACCTCATGAAATAGCAAGTTAGTCTAGTGCAACGTGATTAATCTATTCGTTAAATGTAGAAGCAATGGGAATATCACATACATGATCTGTTGGCTCATCCCAGCGTTAAAGAGCTGTATCGAAAAATTGTGAAATAAGAGGTGAGTGAGATTGCTCGGTAAATTTAAAACTGCACCACTTGATAAAACTGCTCGATTTGCAACACTTAGCCCAATTTATATAATGGGAGCGGTAACATTATTTTTTGTCATTATTGAAATTATCGTGATAAAAGAAGTAGTGGTACTTCCTTATCTTTTTGTTTTTTGGTTGATAATTATAAGCGGTTATTTTTGGGGGCCCCGCTCTTATACGGTATCAGAGACAACAATAGCCATCCATCGACCAATTGGAAATATCATTATTCCAAAATCCGAGATCAAAGAAATCGAAATAGCTGACAAATACCTATTGGTATACGTGTATTTGGATCAGGTGGCGCTTTTGGTTATTATGGGAAGTTTCGTTTAACTAATGGACAGCCTGCTACACTATACTGTACTTGCTTAGACAGAGTAGTTGTCCTGAAAACGGAAAAAATTTTTTATATTATTTCCCCGTCCGACCCGGAAGGATTTCACCGTACTTTACAAGTGCAAAAATAATTCAAATATAAAAACTAACCATAAAAATTTAACTAGCAGTTAAGGGATGTCAGACTGTGCAAAAATCATAGTTGGTTGTAATAATATCCCAAAGCGGAGATTATCAGCGATATTCTATTGTTTTTTTGTTTCTCAATTCAATATTAGTGCCTATTTTAATATCTAAGTGGTGAATAAGAATTATGGGAATTAGTTTTCGCACAGTCTGGTGTCTCTTCTGGACGAATCGATAAATCGACATGTGATATGAGGTTAGAATGTATATAGAACATATAAAAAGCAAAGGCCTAAAACCTTTGCTTTTTGTGTTTACAAAGAAAAACCAAGGTCAGCTTCGTTGGTGACCTTGGTTTAGGGAGAGGGTTATTGTGTATTTGGCTATATGTAGGTGGACAGTCATAGTATTACCCTAAAAATACAAAATATACACAGTATAATAAAAAAATTTAGCGCCAATTGCATAAGGTCATGCCTTGGCAGGAGGAACGGCAGGCTGGTTCTGACTGTTGTTTTCCCGGGCGGATTTTCGATTGGAGTAGTGCTTAGGATCGCCTAAGGTTACTTTAGAAGAATTTCCTTTGATGGTTTCCCTGATGATGGCCAATAAGATCACCTCCCAGGATTATTTTATCCAACCGGGAAGAGAAAAAACGGCCAGCCGGAGGCTGACCGCAATATAATAGTAATTTAATTAACGATATTGTTTACTTTGTTTTTAGGACAGGTGGAAGATTTCTTGTCGTTGATCTGTTTTTTCGGCGGCAGCAGTTTTTTTACTTCTAATTTGCATTTGTCGGAATGTATATGATGCTTCTTGCAATTCGGGTCGTTGGAATGATTCGAATTGGGGCATTGCTGTTCCTGAGCCGGAGGTGTTTGGGGCAACTCTGTTTTTGGAGAAGCGTACACCGACATAGCACCGACGCCGTATACCATTGCTAAACCTAATACCAAAGACATGGCCTTTTTATTTTTATTCAACAAACGAAAACCCCTTTCTTATGTACCGGTATAGTTTTGGAAACTGTTGATGTGCTTGTTACATCGCTGTTCCTGTGGCACATATATAGCTTACTGGATAAGTTTTAAATTTTCTTTAATTTGGTTATGGTAAATTCCGGTGTAATCAAGGGAAGATAAGAAAATACTAGACCTAGGGCATGTTTTCAAACTATCCGAAACGCCTCTGACAGCGATTTTTGTGCCATACTTTGTTAACATGTTTTGAAATAGGGGCTGCCTGCGGGTAAAATGTGGCTTTGTCTGGCGCAAAAATTACTCGCTATGAACATTTTATTGATTTGAAGCTACGTCTTGACATTGACAAAGGTACAGTTTTCTTGTACAGTAAGAGTGTAATCACAAATGATATTTATTGATCACAAATGTGAAAAGATAATTAGGAGGATGACAACATGAGAGCAGCCGTGTATTATGGTCCGAAAGATATCCGTATTGAAGAGCGAGCCATACCGGAGATTGGCAAGGGAGATATATTGGTACGGGTAAAATACTGTGCGATTTGCGGTACCGATGTGAGAATTTATAATTTTGGTCAGGCCAATGTGACGCCGCCGCGGATTACCGGTCATGAGCTGACCGGTGTTATTGAAAAAATGGGCGATGAAGTGGAAAATTATCAGCTTGGCGACAAGATCTGTCTGGTTCCGATTATGCCCTGCGGGACTTGTGAATACTGCCTGAAAGGCAAGAGCAACCTCTGCGACAATATCGCCACCTTTGGCTACAATCTGGACGGAGGGTTTGCCGAGTATATCAAAATTCCCGAACGGGCAGTGAAAAGCGGCAATGTAATTAAATTGGCGGAAGATGCCGACCTGTTGGGCACTAGCATTACCGAACCGTTATCCTGCGTCATCAACGGCCAGGAATACTTGAATATCGGCCTGGGTGATACGGTGCTGGTTATTGGTGCAGGAACGATCGGAGCCATGCATGTGTCACTGGCTAAAGCACGGGGGGCGGCTAAAGTTATTCTGGCCGATATTGGTCAGGCCCGGTTGGAACTGGCCGGCAAATGCGGTGCCGATCATTTGATTAATTCCAAAGAGTGTGATCTAATAGAAGAAGTGAAAAAACTTACCAACGGCAAGGGCGTTGATGTTGCTATTACAGCCTGCTCCGTACCCGTGGCACAGGCACAGGCGCTGCAGGCCGTCCGGAAGGCCGGGAAGGTCAGCTTCTTTGCGGGTCTGCCGAAGGATGCGGCGGTCAATGCGCTGGACATGAATATTATCCACTATAAAGAGGTCTCGGTATTTGGGGCTTACGGTTCAAGCATCGCCCAGAATATAAAGGGGTATCACCTGTTAGCCAATAAAATTGTCGATGCCGACAAAATTATAACTAACGTGCTGCCGTTGGAACAATTGATCGACGGTTTTGAAATGGTTAAAAAAGGCGAGGGCTTAAAAATAGCCATCAAATTATAAGCCTGCAAAGTAAATGTCAAGAGAAGAATTGAGAAAACAGTGCGAGTAAAAATACGCAATGCAAACAAGCCACCGCAAAAAGCGCTGGCAGCCAAGTGAGTTGCAGGGAACTACTCGGTTGTGTTAAGCGAAGCTAAGTATTCTTTTACCTTCCCGTAGTAAATGCGCAGAAATTTGTTAGCCCCGGCGGCCATGTAGACGAAGTAAGGTTTTCCCTCGTCCCGTTTCCTGTTCATAAAGCAGAACACAGGGTCATCTGGTGGGGCTTTCTTAATGAGTACGTCCATCACTAGAAAAAGCGTTTTCCATAGCTCCGGGGAGCCGTGTT
>NZ_FQZD01000019.1 GCF_900141835.1 Propionispora hippei DSM 15287
CGCTTGCGCCAAGCCAGATGCCGAGCACATCCTTTTTGCCGTCCAGATCGGTGCCGATGGCGACGTAAGCTGCTTTTTTGGTGACGATCCCGTTGTCCCGGACGCTATAATGCACAGCATCCAGAATCATCATGGCGTAGATGCTCTGTAGCGGCCGTTCCTGCCATTCCTTGATAAGTGGCAGAATTTTGTCGGTTATCTTGGAAACACGACTGTCATCCACGTCGATGCCATACATCTCCCGCATGGTTCTTTGGATGTCGCGGGTAGAGATGCCCTGAGAGTACAAAAAGATGACTTTGTCCTCTATAGAGGAAACGTCGGTCTGATGCTTTTTGACAAGCTGCGGCGAATATTCGCCCTGACGGTCGCGCGGAACCTTGATCTCCATTTCTCCGGTGCTGCTCTGCACGGTCTTTTGGGAATACCCGTTTCGGCTGTTGTCCGTTTGCTTGTTTTTGTAGTCGTATTTTGAATAGCCAAGCTCGCTGTCAAGCTCTGCGTCAAGTGCCGCCTGTATCGTTTCGGCGGTCAGCATTTTCACAAATTCGTGAACATCATTCATATCCTTGATCCCATATTCCTCGATCATTTGCCGCAGCTTGCTTTTTTCTTTCCCTGCCATAACAAAACCTCCATTGTTGTCATTTTTATCTTACCTGACAATGGAGGTTTACACAATTTTTTCTGCACTACCGATTGCAATGACTAAAGATGTTGTTTTTACAGTGGCTAAATGGTTTGAAAGGTGAATTTATTTGATTGGGAAGTTACATCTTTGGCTCAGATGACTTTCGCAATCAATTGAACAAGATTAAAATAATTTCCTCCCTCAGCCTCCATCATTTTGATGTCCTCAGCGACAATGGGATGATAACCGGTCTGCCATTCTTTCCATGCCTGCCTGCAAGAGGCCATTTCGCGGCTGTCTACCATTTCAATGCCCTCGGCTCTTTTCCACAAATCTTCCCACCAAGCAACAGAGTGCAGGGTTCTTTCCATCTCGCTATTCCAAAATGGTTGCATAGCAGCGGGAACATTTTTCCCGAATTCGTATTTTAAGCCGGGAATCGCTACTGCAATATAGCCTCCCTTTTTTACATATGGAATGAGCGAAGGGAGCATTTCTGCAGTATCACCGAAATAATGGTAAGCGTCCACGGTAAATAACAGGTCAAAATATCTGTTTGCGAAAGGCAATCCTTTGGTCGCGTCTACTGAAATTGGAACGGCTTTATTATCAATCCCGGTAGATTTGAAACGCTCATAGTTTTCAGTCGGTGAAATCCACAAGTCGGCGGCGAAAACTTTTGCGCCGTATTTTTGTGTCAGCAAGAGTGTAGATAGACCACACCCACAACCGAGGTCAAGTATACGCATATTCTCATTGACGTTTAGATATGATGCTAATTCTTCTGCTACTCGCATGGCATTAGGCCCCATCATGGCAGCTTTCAAAAACTCCATGTTATTTTGACTGGAAATAAATTGATCTGTAAATGTGTACATACTTCTTCCTCCGGTAATATTTTTAACTTGCTGCTATAAATAAAGTATAGTAGTTATATTATTACAATGCACCCTGCAAGATAACTCAGAAATAAAAAAGCGAAACGGCAAATTACCGTGTCGCTTTTACTTTAGCCTTGATTTTTCCTATCAGCCAATATTTTGTAGATTGTTTTGGGTGATAAGTAATTACAGTTTGCAATATCGCGAACAGAAATACCGTTCCGATATTGGGAAAAGATGATCTCGTTGCGTTCTTGAATATATTGGCAGCTGTTTTTTACTTCCCCCCACCGCCTTTTATTCTCTGCTTTTCGTGGAATGTAAATATATTCACCATCAATATACTGTTGTATTACTTCTAACAAATCGGCGGGAAATACACTGCCAGCGTTCTTGTAGCCCATAATTCTCCTCCTAAAATTGTAGTTTTAGGATTGAGCAAAAGCTATCTCACAGTGGGTTTGTTATGCGACAGCTTTTGCTCCGCATAACACCGACTCCAAATGACTATATTTAAACATAAATCCGTATCTCCTTTAATATAAATTTTATGTTTGATCAGCAGTTTACCACAAAAACTCTGTAAAGAAAAGTGTGCCGGTACTCTGGATTTCTGCTATACTTGTATGAATATGGAAGAAATTTTGCTTTTTGCAAGCAAATTAGCAATAACTAGAGAATATGGAAGGGATGCAAGGGTTAGTGTGTATAGCATTAGAGGGCAATGCTAAAGATACGTGTAAGAAAATTATAAAGAGATTTCTCTAGGTGAAGCGATACTAAGCTAGTGCAGTCAAAGGACAGTGTCCGAATGTTTGAAACACTGCAAACCGTCCCTGTGATTTTCTACAAGGCTTTGGCAAGAGTTGTTTTACAGTTAGAAGAAGGTAATAATTTAGAAGAAGGGTGGAGACTGATGAAAAGTGTTACTGTACTTATAACAGATTGGTGCCCACATTGTAAAAGAGCAATTGCTTGGATTGATGAAGTAAAGCAAGAGAATCCGAAATATAAAGATATTAAAGTGGAAATCATTGATGAAGAGAAGAATCCTGCGATTGCAAAGCAATACAATTATTATTATGTTCCTACTTATTATGTAGAAAAGCGTAAAATCTTTGAAGGTGGCACTACTAAAGATATTGTACGTAAAGTATTTGAAGAAGCTATAAAAAACTGATATTTAACTTTATGGATCTTCACTATCATGGCATTCGGGATGATAAACTATTGAAAAAGGTTCATAAGAATTATGAATGAATAGAATATCGAAAGACGCGGGGACGGTGGATGTGTCTTACGGAAAGGCTTTATTGAAAAAAATATAGCAAGACAGCACCACTGTCCTATGTCCTCTTGTACGATACTGAAGAAGGGTAAAAACAGAAAATAACGAAGATGAATGGGAAAATATAAAATCAAGTAAACCATTATTGGAGGATGATTTGTGAATAATACATTGCCTAAAGAAACGGCCTTACTTATAGTGGATGTACAGAATGCCATAGATGATCCCCAATGGTCTAAGTATGGTAAAAGAAATAATCTTAATGCTGAAGATAATATGGCATTGATACTGAATAAATGGCGACAAGCAGGCCGGAAGGTAATTCATGTAAAGCATGAATCAAAGGAGATTGATTCAACGTATCGTCCTGGCTTTGCAGAATGTGAGTTTAAAGAATGTGTCACACCAGTAAGTGGTGAAGACATAATTATTAAGCATGTTAATTGTGCATTTATTAGAACAAACTTAGAGTCAATACTTAACGAAGAAAATATTTCGAATCTGGTGGTTTTTGGAGTTATAACTAACAATTCAGTGGAAAGTACTGTAAGAGTCGCCGGAAACCTAGGATTTAATACATATCTAGTAGAAGATGCCACGTTTACGTTTGCTAAGCCTGATTATAGGGGGCGTATTTATAGCGCCGACGAAATACATGCAATATCACTGGCCAATATGAATAATGAATATTGTGCAATTATTTCTACAAGTGAATTAATCAACATGATATGACCATCGTTGCAGATGTGTGTATAAAAAGAAATTGGCGTGAAAGAGTAACAACTTGCAATAAGCATAAAAAAATCGGAGCATATGCGCTCCGATTTTTTTATTTTCTGGTTTAATGACAGCTCTTGCGTATCTATGTTGCTTCCGCGAGAGTATGCTCTTTTTTCGCTTGGCAATACATTGGATTTTTGAGGAGTTGATGAACCTGTTGATTACGGTCGAGCACGGCAGTGGATGAGGGTTGGTTTAATAGAGCTGCCTACCTTCGATGGACAAGCTAAAGCAAGTATTTAAAGAAAATTAGTGGCATTTGGAGAGCGTGCAGGAGTGGAATAGGCTGTTGAAGCGGATCGTAGGTAAGATTATAATATATATCTGGGGATTCAATATAATTGAATGTCAATAAAGACAAAAATGTCTGGTTAATTTTAAAAAATACTTGATTTAAATAAAGCTCCTGCGATTTTTTGTATAAATATGGAAGGATTTTTACCAGTAAAATCAAAATACACGTCGTCATTTCGACTGTCGTTAATTATATTGCCTATGAGGTATATCAAGCCATGCAAGATTTGCTTGCCCATTTAGGCAGAGTAGTTACATTTAGGTGATTGAAATACTAATATAGTGAGGGAAGAAGGGGTAATGTGGAATTGGTTTATTATACGGCAGATGTTTTTACCGATAGACGGTTTTGCGGTAATCAACTGGCTGTATTTCCCAATGCGGAAGGTCTTAGCTCTATAGAAATGCAAGCTATTGCTCGAGAGTTTAATTTTTCAGAAACGGTATTTGTCTTTCCTCCTAGAAATTGTAGTAATACTAAGCGGTTGAAGATCTTTACCCCAGAATCAGAAATTCCTTTTGCTGGACACCCTACCATCGGGACTGCTTGTGTGTTGGCGGCCAGCAGTAATATTGCGTTAGATGGACAAGATACGAAAATTGTCTTTGAAGAAGAAGTTGGCGATATACCTGTTAAGATAAAAAGAGAAGGTGAAAAACTATACGCTGAGTTTACAACCGCCAAAGAGCCGGAGTTTAAATCATGTGCAGCTAGCTTAGGTGATATTGCTGCCATCTTTTCACTTTCTGAAGCAGATATTGTCGTCAAAGATTACCCCATTAAAGCAGTGAGTTGCGGACTACCGTTTCTATTTGTCCCTGTTAAGTCCCTGAAAGAAATACAACGAGTAAAAGTAAACCCGTTCATATGGAAAGAGTGTCTGAAGAATGAATGGGAACAACAAATTTATCTATTTACCGATGAAACAATAGATGCTGATTGTCAGTTCCATGCCCGTATGTTTGCAGCCGACATAGGTTTTGGTGAAGATCCGGCCACTGGTTCTGCAGCCGCAGCATTTGCTGGTTATCTTGGACAATTACCCACTTTTGCTGAGGGAGATATTGGTTTGGAAATTGAACAAGGGTTAGAAATAGGGCGGCCAAGTAAGCTCTTTGTCCAAGCTGAAAAAAACAATGGTGTAGTTAGTAAAATTCGAGTAGGGGGATATAGCGTACTCGTATCACATGGTATGATAACAATATAAACTTATATTACCTCGATGAGAAACAACAATGTTTTAAGAAGATGGATGAACCGAAAGGGTTCCCGCCTTACCACTGGTTTTTTGAGGGTATAGGTTGTGCGTTGCCTGGCCAGATGCGGGGTTAATCCTGTGCAGTAGGACGTATAACTATATCACCCACGTCAACATCGGCGGGTTGTTCTATAGCGAACATAATGGCGCGAGCAATCGCATCTGGCGGGATTGCGATCTTACCCATTTTTTCAATGGTAGAGGCCTTCAATTCCGAAGTTGTCATGGATTCCGGAAAGTTCGTGCGAATAAAACCAGGCGAAACGTTTGTTACCCGTAGTTTGTCACCGGCCTCTTGACGTAAAGCCTCTGCGATAGTACGCCAAAAGACGCAGGGACGGTGGATGTGTCTTGAGGAAAGGATTTATTGAAAAGATATAGCAAGACAGCGCGCACCGTCTCCGTGTCCGCTCTAATTAAAAATTATGGTTTATTTAGAAACAAATGAGCTTGAAATAATGAACTACTGTTAAATTTTTTATGATGAGAAGTAAAAATGAAATATTTTCATGTCCGGCTACATCAGGTAGAATTGGAATAACGGATAGGTCTATTAAAGATGCAGGCCAGATTCCTTTAGGTACGTATACTTTAGACCCACGGGAAATATCGGGTGGACTTGTGAAAGCCATTGAAAGAAATGTAATGTTAAGAGAAGACTGGGGAATGTATAGAGTGCCTTTAAAACCAGAGGAAGACACAAACATGTTGAATCGCGATGAAATATTCTTACATGGTGGCTTTTTCCCAGGAACTGCTGGGTGTATAGATATTGGGACACACGATCAAGAACTATTTCCTGTGCTTATGCAACATGACGGGTTAATTAATGTTAAGGTAGTTGAAGTCAGAAATGATATGCTCTTTCCAAGCGACCAGGAATATGTCAACGCTTAGTATCTCTCAGTGAAATAGACTCATTTATAGTGATTATATACCTCCTGAAAGAGTAATAGTATAATATATTCAGATTTTAACTTTAGGAGGGGGATTTTTGAAAAAGATAGTTTTTTTTGTATTCCTGCTTTTGGCATTTTATTTGTTGCTTGGATGCCCAAGTATTTTTGATGCTATTAATTTAAAATTATTTGCTGCACCAGAACATATTATAACCCGGTTTTATGCGGAGCAAGATCTTGCTGAAGATCAATTAATAGACTCTTTAATTCTTGCCGGACCTAAAATGGTTCCCCTTCTAGAAC
The DNA here is from genome assembly GCF_900141835.1 of Propionispora hippei DSM 15287. NCBI lineage: Bacteria > Bacillati > Bacillota > Negativicutes > Selenomonadales > Sporomusaceae > Propionispora > Propionispora hippei. Next base: position 6,336 of record NZ_FQZD01000019.1, read on the forward strand.
GTGAAATACTGAAAAAAGAAATTCCTAGAAGGCGCTATGCTATATCTGCTCTTGGTCATTTAGGTAATAATAATTCAATTACTATTCTCGAACATATTCTTCAGGATAAAAGTGAAAAAGAAGTTTTTAGAGCGGATGCTCTTGAGGCGATAGCCGGTATTAACTTGACATACGCGCAAAAGATTGCTCCTACATATCTAAATGATACGAGTTTTGTCGCAAATCGTGCAAATGAAATACTTGCAAATTCAACATCATTATATAAACGTACATATTGGGACGCACTTTTACATCGACATTATTAATAATATTCTTATCTAAATTATAAGCTGAAAAATCAGAGTATAGATAAAGGAGCTATGTCTTTATGACTAAAGTTGTGATTGTAAAAGCCAACTCTTACGATACACAAGTAGTTGAGCAAGTCATGCAAGATTTGCTTGCCCATTTAGGCGGTATAGAAAGGTATATAAATGCTGGCGAACGAGTGTTGGTAAAGCCGAACATGTTAGAAGCGGTGGATAAAGCGTCCGGGGTAACTACCCATCCGGAGGTTGTCAGGGCGGTTGTTCGGATGGTAAAGAGTGCAGGAGCGATACCGGTGGTTGGGGATTCGCCGGGAGTGGGTAATCTTCGGAAAGTGGCTGAGAAGTGCGGGATTTGGCAGGTTTGTCAGGAGGAGGGTGTATTGCTGGTTTCCTTTAATGAAATTGCCGAATTGGCTTTGCCCGAGGGGATTTTGCTCAAAAAGCTGAATGTGGCTAATGTCGTTACAGAGGTAGATAAGGTCATTTCACTGGCCAAAATGAAGACCCATTCTTTTATGGGAGTCACTGGAGCCGTTAAAAATTTGTTTGGTCTTTTTGTAGGCACCGATAAGGCGCAATTCCATTTGCGCATGAAACACAGAACTGATTTTGCCCGGATGCTGGTTGATTTGTACAGGGCCATCAAGCCGGTACTGTCTATTGTTGATGGCATTACCGGCATGGAGGGCGCCGGTCCGCGTAATGGACAGGTTGTCCGGAGCGGGGTGCTGCTGGCTGGCAGTTGCGGGTTTTCCGTCGATTTGGTTATGGCCGACATCATGGGGTTTGACGCTGAGCAGATGCCGGTTGCCCAGGCCGCCTTAGCGGCCGGCTTATCACCGGCTTTAGCGGCGATTGACCGGGTTGGCAGTGGCAAGGACGAACACCTTCACTTTAAGGAACCACGCAACTTTGACAGTCTGGAACGAAAGCTGCCGGGCTGGCTTGTTGACTTTAGTCAAAATCAGTTTACGGCCAAGCCGCTTATTGATCGGGCCTGTATTGGCTGCGGGCGCTGTGCCGAGCATTGTCCGCCTAAAGCCATTCGGATTATCCAGGGGAAAGCCGTCATCGATTACCGCGAATGTATTCGCTGCTATTGCTGTCAGGAATTATGTCCGGCTGATGCGGTAAGCCTGAGCGATGGCCGTTTATTGCGTCTTGTCAAATGGCTGCGGGAAAGATAAAAGGAGCGATAGTGCCGCTAGGGGACTGTCACTCCTTTTTCGTTTAAGCAGGGCCTATTTTTTCAGTGAAAGCAAAGAATGGCGAGGCGATAAAAACGGTCTTTCGCAGTAACTTTTCCGGTAGTTTCACCATTTTTCAATAAGCAATTGTTTAAGCTTAGCTGACTGATTAATACGGATTATGAAAAGAGAGGAGGTTGGCTGCTGCTAGAAGCCTTAATTTCCGGGAAAGCGAGGCCCGGAGACATTAGCTCCCTATAATCAGTTTTTAAAATCACGAACCGACCGACAGTCTTTATTTTTTGACTGGCGGTTGGCGTTTTTGTTTATGAGGAGTATCTATAAGCTTATCCCTGTTAATCTGGCAGGGCATTTCTATTTTTGGGGTAGCGGTAACTTCTGCAGAAACATGCATATGAGGGCAGGCATTCTATTGTTTGTGCAGAAATTTTAAACCAAACCTGGAAGGATTCTCCTTTTCCTATGAGAATAAAGTTAAAGAAATAGGGAGGATATATATGAAACTAACTGTTTTAGTCGATAACAATACTATAATTGATAAATATTTTCAAGGTGAACCGGCGGTATCCTATTTTATAGAATGTGAAGGGAAGCAATATTTATTTGACACAGGATATTCAGACCTATTTTTAAAGAACGCGAACAAAATGGGAATAGATCTTTTAAACCTGGATGCAATTGTTCTTTCACATGGCCATAATGACCATACCGGGGGATTGAATGAATTAGTCCGACTATATTCGAAAATCTCATTGAAAGAGCGTAATTTGAGAATACCACCCATCATTGCACATCCTGAGGCATTTTTAGAAAAAAGAGAAAATGGATTGAGTATAGGGGCAACATGTTCAACAAGTCAATTAAAGAGTATTTTTCCCCTGCAACTTAGTAAGAATCCGGTTGCATTGTCAGACAAGCTAATATTTCTAGGTGAAATTGAAAGAAACAATTCCTTTGAAGCAACCTATCCAATCGGTGAAACAATAAAGGATGATATATGTCAAAAGGACTTTGTCCTGGATGATTCGGCGTTAGTGTATAAGTCCGGGGCAGGGTTAGTGATAATTACAGGCTGTTCTCATGCCGGGATTTGCAATATTATCGAATATGCGAAAAAGGTCTGCCATGAGGATAGAATATGGGATATTATTGGCGGATTTCATCTTTTGAATCCAAGTAAAAACCAACTGGTTCATACAAATACATACATTGAAGGAAATAAGATTGCCACTATCCATGCGTGTCATTGTACGGATCTGTATTCTAAAATATGGTTATCGCGGGTGGCAAAGCTTAAAGATGTAGGTGTTGGGTTGGTGCTTGAATATACGTGAGAATTAAAATGAGCTTTTATCTTTTTATGGTTTGTTCCGTGTGTCGACATAGGGAGAACTTGGTGAAGCCTCACTTGCTGGAAAGGTGGAGAAAGTGGTTTTATGGCTGTTTGAAAAGTAAGGAATAAACCGGCAAGTACCTTATGCAATTGTAATTTTTGGCAGGATTTTGGCGAAGTTTGAGGTATTTATTTAGTACAATATAAAGCACAGCAAAGGTGGCTCTCACTTTATGAAGTCGGCTAAAGCGAGAAAGAGTATTGCGTGTTTGATTATTTTTATCATAGGCAGTATGCTGTTTGCCGGCAGTCTGTCCTGGGCGAAGGGGCGTCAGGAAAGCCGAAATATTCTTATTTTAAATTCCTATCATAAAGGTTATCGCTGGACGGATGATATTATGGAGGGAATCTTCTCCGTACTGGGGCCTGAGGGGCAGCAGCTTCATTTGACGGTGGAAGATATGGATACCAAACGGGTAGCCGCTGATCAGGAATACTTTAACAAGCTGTATGAAGTATATCGTTATAAGTTTAAGGACCGGAAATTTGATCTGGTGATTTGCTCGGATGATGCGGCTTTTCATTTTCTGGAGCAGTTTCACCAGCAGCTGTTTCCGGATACGCCGGTTGTTTTTTGCGGCGTTAATTATTTTGAGGACGGGATGCTTAAGGATCAACCGTTGTTCACCGGTGTGGTAGAAATGTACGATATCCGTGGAACGATCCAGGCGGCGCTGCGCCTCCATCCGGCTACCAAAAATATATATGTCATTAATGACAAGACCATAACCGGGCAGGGTGTCCGGCGTACTTTGCTGGAGGTGACCAAGGAGTTTCCGGACGTGAATTTTATTTCCCTGGAGGACTTGCCTATGGCGGAAATCCAGGACAAGGTGCGGCAGCTTTCTGCTGACAGTCTGGTTTTGTTTCTGGTCTTTTTTCAGGACACAGCCGGCGATCATTTTAATTATGACGAAAGTATCTCGTTGATTGCCGCCGGCAGCCGGGTACCGATCTATGGCGTTTGGGATTTTTATCTGGGCCATGGAATTGTTGGCGGCGTGCTGACCAGCGGTTATTCCCAGGGGGCTATGGCCGCCCAACTGGCGCTGCGGGTTCTGGCCGGGGAGCAGCCGGCCCATATCCCACCCGTAAAGGACAATGTGAATCGTGCAATGTTTGACGAACGGCAAATGAAACGGTACGGGATTGACCGTGCCCAATTGCCGGAGGGCAGCACGATTATCAATGAGTCGTATACGGCTAAGAAGCAGGTGCTGGTCCTGCAGTCCTACCATTCGGATATGCCCTGGGTACATAGTGTGGATACCGGCGTCCGGGCCGTGCTGGGAGCTGAGCCGGATGTGGAATGCTATTTCGACTACATGGATACCAAGCGCAATCCCAGTCCGGAATACCTTCAGCAATTGTATGATCTGTATAAGTATAAATACGGGAATAAGAAGTTCGACGCCATTATTACGGTCGATGATAATGCCTACCACTTTGTCCTGACCCATCATCAGGAGATTTTCCCGGGCACTCCCATGGCGTTTTGCGGGGTCAATGATTTTAACGAGCAGGTCTTTGCCGCAAATCACAATTGGGTGAGCGGCGTAGTGGAAAATGTGAATATTCCCGGCACGCTGGATGTGGCGCTGCGGCTGCATCCCCGTGTCCGCAATATTGTGGTGATCAATGATCATTCGGGGGTGGGACAAACCAACCTTCGCATGCTGCGGGACAGTATGCCGCCTTATCAGGAGCGCGGAATCCACTTTGACTTGCTGGACGATATGACGATGGCCGAGGTGCGGGACTATGTATCCCGGCTGGGTGACGACAGCCTGATTCTGCTGCTTACTTTTAATCAGGATAAGGCCAATCATGTATTTTCCTATGAAGAGAGCATGGATCTTATTGCGGAAAAGGCGAAGGTCCCCATTTACGGTCTGTGGGACTTTTATCTGAATCATGGCCTGGTAGGCGGCTTTTTAACCGACGGCTATTCGCAGGGGGAATTGGCCGCTACGCTGGCACTGCGTATGCTGCGAGGCGAAGCGCCCGGACAAATACCGGTCGTGCGGCAAAGCCCCAACAATTATATGTTTGATTACCGTCAATTAGTCAGGTTCGGCGTGGATCTTCAAAAATTGCCGCCAGGCAGCATGGTGTTGAACCAGCCTGCATCTTTTTACGGACAATATCGTACGCTGGTATGGGGTGTAGGCCTGTTTATTTTTCTCCTGGTGATTGCTATTTGTTTCCTTTATGTTAATATAATAGGGCGGAAAAAAGTGGAGCAGGAGCTGAAAGTGCATGCCACGACCGATACCATGACCGGCGTGATCAACCGCCGTACGGGCCTGCTATTCCTGGAAGAGCAGCTGGTAAGGGCCGATGAGGCCGGCAAGCCTTGCACGATTTGCTTTATCGATATTAATGATTTAAAAAGAGTGAATGATCAATGGGGACATCATCAGGGCGACAGGCTGATCGAAACAGTCTGCCTACTGATCAAGGAAGCTTTGCGGCCGGCCGACATCCTGGCCCGCCTGGGGGGCGACGAATTTCTGATTATCTTTCCGTCCTGTACCATTCCTCTGGCCGCGCTGATCTGGCAGAGCATTGCCACACAGGCGTTGGAGTATAATAAAACGGAGTCTTACTTTCAGGTGAGCCTCAGTCATGGCTTTGCCCAGTACAATCCCGGTTCGGCCGTGTCCTCGAATGAGCTGATTAAGGAAGCCGATTTCTGTATGTATCAGGACAAGATGAAACAAAAGGGAATTATTAAGTAGGGGGAATCCAGCTTACTATGGCGGCAAAAAAGTATTACGCAGTAAAGGCGGGCCGGGCGCCGGGGATTTATGAGACCTGGGCGGAGTGCCAAAAGCAGGTGATTGGCTATAAGGGGGCGCTGTTTAAAAGTTTTCCGACAAAGCAGGAGGCAGACGCCTATCTGAGTGGTGAGGGAGCTATTGCGGCGCCAGTCATCGCGGCTACGGCCGACAGCCGGGCGGAAGTCCGGACCGGCTGTCATTATGATATATATGTGGACGGCAGCTACGATCACCGGAAGCGGCAGTATAGCTGGGGCTTTGCCGCCTACCGGGACGATGAGCTGATTCATACGGCCAGCGGCGTGGGCCGCGATGAAAGCGCCGTTGCCTTCCGCAATGTGGCTGGCGAGCTGGAGGCGACGATGGAGGCCGTCACCTGGGCGCAGAAACAGGACGTGGCGGCAATTACCATTCATCACGACTACAGCGGTATTTCGGAGTGGGCCACAGGGTCCTGGAAAACCAACAATGCGCTGACCCAAGGCTATGCCGCCTTTATTGGCCGTCATTTGTCCTGGGTGCGGTTTCATAAAGTGGCCGGCCATACCGGCGTGGCCGGTAATGAACTGGCTGACCGTCTGGCGGGAGAGGCGCTTAAAAACTACAACCCGGCTGGCTGGTCGGACAATTCGGGGCAGGAGGGATAGCTGTGTACATATCATTCATTGAGTTGGGACAAACCGTGCTGTTCATGCTGGCGGTGATTGCCTGCGGCTATCTCATCGCCGTGTTGCGCCGGTTGCTGCGCGTGCTGGGACAGGTGCAGGATGTAGTGGAGGCCAACCGGGAGCCGGTGGGCCGGACGTTGTCTGTTTTGCCGGACACCTTAACCTCGGTACAGGAGTTGGCGGCCAGCGTGAGGACGACTGTGGAGCAGACCAGCAGTACGATGGAATCCTGGCAGGGCCAGGTGACCAGCAAGGTAAAGGACTGGCATCACAATATAGAGTCTTATGCTTTTTATCTTAATATTCTTATGGAAGTACTCAGAACCGTGTTTCCCAAGAAGCGCTGAGTGTTTGATCCCCTTCGTAGCCGGCAGGCCGCGGGGGGATTTTTATCCCCCCCGGAGCGGATTCTCCGGGGACGAGCGGGTAAGGACCGGACACTCAGTGGCCGGTAAAGGCTTTGCTGACAAAGTCCTTAAACTTTTGAGCAGCCGGTGACATGTAGCGGTTTTTTATCCAGGCCATTTCAATGGACCGATGGCAGTCGGTGTCGGCAATATGCAGGAAGGTAATTTTTGCTTTTTCCACACCGTTGGTGTAGGGAATGAGCGCCAAACCAAACTTGGCTTCGACCAGCCCGGCAACGGTCAGTATTTCCTGTCCTTCAAAGGTGATGACCGGCGTCAGGCCGGCAGCGGAGAAGAGCTGGTCCATGATGATCCGGAGTCCGTAATCCTTTTTGAAGGTGATCATCGGTTCGCCGGCTATTTCCGCCAGATTGACTTCGCGGCGGCAGGCCAGGGGATGATCGATGGGGACGGCGAGCAACAGTTCCTCCTGAAACAGGGTCTGACAACCGATCCGGTCATCGGGAATGACCGGTGAACACAGGCACAGGTCGATTTCACCGGCCTCCAGCTGATCAATGAGCAGGGCCGTGTAATTTTGGTACAGCTTGAACTGAATGTCCGGATATTGCTCGTGAAACTCGCCGAGCAGGCTAGGCACCACATTGGTCCCCAGGGAATGCAAAAAAGCCAGCGATACCGTGCCGCGGTCGGGATGCAGCATATCGTCCAGCACTTTTTGGCCTGTAGCGATTTCCTGCAAGGCTCTGTCCACATGCCGCAAAAATATTTTACCGTAGCGGTTTAAGACGATGTGCTTGCCGTTGCGTTCGAACAGGGGACAGCCCAGCTCCTGTTCGAGCTTGGCAATTGAACGGCTCAGCGCCGGCTGCGATACGGACAGATCACGGGCGGAATCGGTCATATGCTGCGTTCTGGCCACGGCCCGGAAGTTCTCCAATTGGTACCATTCCATACAAACCACTCCTATATAATCATTATGCATTAATTATATAATAAGAATGCATTGGAATTATAATTTAATTAGCAGTACTATATAAAAAGAATTTGTTTTTCTGGTGGATCATCTGTGGTAAAAACAGTTGATAGTTTTTAGTGTAGCTGAGCTCCCAGAGAAGGGATGGTTTAACAATGTCAAACTATATCGAGCAGTCGGACCAGCGTTACTGGAAGACGATTGCCGCCATGTTTCTGGGCAGCTTTGTAACCTTTGCCCTGCTTTATTGCCTGCAGCCGCTCATTCCGGTGTTTTCCGGCGAATTTCAGATACCGCCGGCTACGGCAGGATTGTCCGTATCTTTCGCTACCGGCGGACTGGCTGTTTCGATGATATTCATGTCCTGGCTGTCCGATGTCAAGGGGCGAAAATATGTGATGACTTTGGCGTTGGTCGGTTCGGCCGTGCTGGCGATAGCTACCGCCTTTGTTCAGAATTTTACCCTGCTGTTGGTGCTGCGAGCCCTGCAGGGCGTTTTGCTGGCCGGGTTTCCCGCTATTTCCATGGCCTATATCAATGAGGAATTCAGCCCGGCGATTACCGGCCTGGTGATCGGAATCTATGTCAGCGGCAATTCGGTGGGCGGTTTAATAGGGCGCCTCTTAATCAGCACGCTGACTGATTTCTTTTCCTGGCGTTTCGCGGTAGGCGCATTGGGCGCTGTTTGTGTGCTGATGAGTCTGTGGTTCTGGCTTCGCCTGCCGGAATCGAAGAATTTTCGCCCTAAGCGGCTGGCGCCGCAGGCAGTGCTGAAGGGCCTGGGTCAGGCGCTGCAGGATACCGAGCTTCGCTGCCTGTATTGCATTGGCTTTTTGATTATGGGCAGCTTCGTGACCTTGTACAATTATATTGCCTATCCGCTCATGGCAGCGCCGTATAATTTAAGCCAGACGGTGGTCGGCTGCATCTTTTTTGTGTATCTGGTCGGTACTTTTAGCTCGACCTTTATGGGCAAGCTGGCCGATGAACGGGGCAGCAATAAGGTGCTTTGCCTGTCGCTGAGCTGCATGCTGGCCGGTGTTGTTTTGACCCTGGCGCCCAGTCTATATGTTAAAATCATCGGGGTTGCCGTGTTCACCTTCGGCTTTTTTGGCAGCCACTCGGTAGCCAGCAGTTCAGTCGGCAAGAACCCTAAGGTTGGCAAGGCCCAGTCATCGTCCCTCTATTTGCTGCTCTACTATATCGGCTCCAGCGTGCTGGGCGCGCTGGGCGGGACTTTTCTGGTGTGGAACGGCTGGAGCGGTGTTGTCCTGCTGATCGGCACCGCGCTGGTTCTGGCGCTGGCTATCGCCGTAACACTGCTATCGCGGGAGGAACGCTACAAGGTGTACGAGGTGCAGCATAGTTAGCTTATAGTTTCACCTAACCGTACCATGACGAGTAATTTTTGGGCCGGACGGGATGAGATTTGCAGTCATAGGGCCTTATTTCGAAAAGTGAACAAGCATGGAGTAAAAAAGGTGTTTCCAGGGTGTTTTGGAGAAGGTTGGCAGCCCGCATTGAGATATTGAGTAATATTTTACAATAGAATAAAAAAGCTTGACCGTTTATGTAACTTTTTGTATACTGTTAAAGAGAAAGCCCCCTTGCATTGGGGGCTTATTTATTGCATAAACATAACCAATGCTCAGTGCAGTTATGGTGTGACAGTAGTTTTGTATAGTAATACGATAGAGATACTAGGGAGCAAAGGAGGGTTGCGTCATGGCACGTTTGGAGGAACGCCTTTCCCAGCAGCGTGGCAAGAAGAAGCATTCCGTCTGGCTGTTTCTGGCTGCCGTATTCAGCATGGCCGTGGTAGCGATGGCCACCTATTACTGGTTTGTCAGCGGCGGCGATTTTGAAAAAGCAACAAAACGGGCAGGCAGCACCCTGACTGGGACGGGAAAAGTAAATATATTGGTTCTTGGGGTAGATGAGCGTAGCGATGATGTGGGTCGTTCCGATACGATGTTCGTCATCACCGTGGACAAGGATACCAAGTCGGTGTCCATGCTGTCCGTACCGCGGGATACCCGCGTGAAAATCCCCGGCCATGGCTGGGATAAGATTAATCATGCCTATGCGGAAGGCGGTCATGAACTGTCGATCAAGGCCGTCGAGGGACTTCTGGATATGCCGATCGACTATTATGCCCTGATTAATTTTTCCGGGTTTAAGAAAATTATTGATGCTGTTGGCGGTATCGACATTAATGTGGAAAAACGGATGTACTATGAAGATCCCTATGATGGCGACGGATTCTTGATCAACCTGAAACCGGGCTTGCAGCATATGGATGGCAAAACAGCCATTCAATATGTCCGTTACCGTGATGAAGAGGGCGACATCGGTCGGGTGGCCCGGCAGCAGAAGTTTGTTAAAGCCTTAATGGATGAGGTGGCCAGTCCGGCCGTCATTCCTAAATTGCCGTCGTTGATTAAGGAGCTCAGCTCGGCCGTTAAGACCGACATGTCGGCCAGTGAAATGCTTAATCTGGCCAAAATATTGAATGATGCGTCCAAGCAGGGCCTGCATGCCGACATGGTACCGGGCAGACCGGCCTATATTGACGATATCAGCTACTGGATACCCGATTTGGTTGCCCTGCGTCAGCATATGGCCAATATTATGGATCTGAAAACAGACCTTAAATACCAGGCTAACGCGAAACAGGAAGCTTCCGAGTACGAAAGATCCATTCCGAAAGAGATGAAGGTCCTTGATCCTCCGCCGGTTAAGACGGTGGACAAGACGGATGATAAGGAAAGTGACAAGGACAAAGCAACCGCCAAGGCGGATAAGGATAAAGATAAACCCGGCGGAACCAAGCAAACCGATAAAGCCACGCTGCCGCCGCCGGCCCGGTTGTCGGTGGAAGTGCTCAATGCCAGCGGAGTGGCCGGGGCGGGCGATAAAATGGCTGCTCTGCTCCGGAACCAGGGCATACAGGTAACCAGCGTGTCGTCGATTACCAATACGTATAAGACCACCACGGTGGTTGCCAACACGGCGAACAGCGCCGTGATTAACCGGTTAAGCGGCTTGCCTTTTGACTATTCTTTACAGGTTTCCAGAGATGACAGCAAGGACACCCAAGCGACGGTCATCATTGGGAAGGATTTCGCAGGGAAATAGCCCTGTTTGATAGCCCGGCAGGGCTATTTTTTTTGCCCTTTTTTGTCATACTATATCTATCAGCTTCCTTTTTAAAGTAGCTGGCAAAGAAGGAGCATTCAGCTATGTGGGATAAACAGGAATTGGAAAAGCGGGAGAAGCTGCGGATACTGATCGTCATCATTATTGGCGTAGCCGTATTGTTGATCGGGCGGCTGGCCTGGATGCAGCTGATCCAGGGGCCCCAGTATAAAAAGACGGCTGAAAGCAACCGGATTCGCAATATTACGCAGACGGCGCCGCGGGGGACGATCTATGACCGCAACGGAAATATTCTGGTTGCCAACCGCCCCAGCTTTGCCGTTTCGATCGTTCCCGCCGAGTATGACAATGCCGCCGAGGCAACGCCGTTGCTGTCCTCTATCACCGGTCTGACCGAGGATGAGATTAATGCCAGGCTGGCAAAGGGGCAGAATAAGGCCTATGACCCGGTTCGTCTAAAGCGGGATGCCGATGCGGCCATGCTGGCCAAAATACAGGAACGCAAACAATATCTGCCCGGCGTGGTCATTGAGGCTATGCCGGTGCGTCAGTACGTGTATCAGTCACTGGCTGCCCATGTGCTGGGCTATCTGGGCAGCATTAGTGATGACGAGTATGAGCGGCTCAAAGCCAAGGGCTATAGCCCGAACGATGTGGTAGGTCAAAGCGGTCTGGAGGAACGGTGGGAACCAGATCTGCGCGGTGTGGATGGTGCAGTGCAAATCGAAGTGAATGTGCAGGGTGAGGAGGTGGCCAGGCTGGGTGAAAAGACGGCCAGGCCCGGCAGCAATCTCATAACCACCCTGGATGTTAATGTACAAAAGGCTGCCGAGGATGCGCTGGCGGCGCAGGTAACCCGCAGCCGTGGCAGCGGCGAGCCGGCCCGGGGCGGCTGTGCCGTCGTGCTGGATGTAGCTACCGGCGGGGTGTTGGCGCTGGCCAGTACACCTGCCTTCGATCCCAATGCCTTTGCCGCCGGTATTAGCAACCAGGCGTGGCAGAAGCTGGTGACGGACAGCCATAATCCGCTGACCAACCGGGCTATTCAGAGTGAATATCCGCCAGGCTCGGTGTTCAAGATTGTCACGGCGAGCGCCGCATTGGATACAGGTCAGACCAATGCCGACGAGGTTTTTTGGGACAAGGGAGTATATGTCTATCAAGGCTGGAGTTTTTATGGCTGGGATACCAAGGGCCTGGGCAAGCTGACCCTGGTCGATGCCCTGGCCTGGTCCAGTGATCCGGTATTTTATGAACTGGGCCGGCGGGTTGGCGTGGACAGACTGGCTGATTATGCCCGGACTTTTGGCTTTGGTGAGCTTAGCGGTATCGCTTTGTCCGGTGAAGTGGCGGGCATTGTCCCGACAATAGCCTGGAAACAGGCCACCTACGGGGAAGAGTGGTATGCCGGCGAAACGCTGATTGCCGCCATTGGCCAGGGCTATTATCTGGCGACGCCGCTGCAGCAGGCGTTGCTGCTTATGGCGGTAGCCAATCGTGGCCCGGTATACCGGCCTCGCCTGGTTGACCGGGTGGTCGGTCCCGACGGGCAGGTGAAGCAGACGTATTCGCCGGAGCTGCTGCGGACGGTCTATTTGGCACCGCAGCACTGGGCTGTGCTGCAGCAGGGGCTGCGGCAGGTGGTGGCGGCCGGCACGGGGGCAGGGGTATTTAAGGATTTTAAACCGGCTATAGCCGGTAAGAGCGGTTCGGCCGAAACCGGCCGCGGCACTACCCATTCCTGGTTCGCCTGCTATGCGCCGGCGGAGCAGCCCCGGATTGCCGTGGCCGTGCTGATTGATGAGGGCGGCGAGGGCTCGGCGGCGGCCGCGCCGGTAGTCCGGGCTATTTTGGAACGTTATTTTAGCCTGTATGGGAGTTGACTGCCAGCGGCGCGTGGCAAGAGATCACCGGTTGTGGCCTGGGCAGGACCGATGGGCGTTTGCTATAAATTTAAGAGTGGATTTTATGAGTTAAAGAGGAGTATAATTTGAAATAGCGAATATTTAACAGGATGAAGACGAGGTGATTTCTCGTGGCCTATCCGGTGAATTTGCACCTGGAGGGACGGCACTGCGCCGTGATCGGCGGTGGCGGTGTGGCAGAGAGGAAAGTGCGGGCCTTGCTGGAGGCAAAGGCCCGGGTAACGGTCATCAGTCCGGTGCTGACTTCCTGGCTGCAGGACAGGCTGGCGGCGGGGCACATTATGCAATGGGCCATCCCGTACAGTGGACAGCCTTTAACCGGTTACTTTCTTGTGTTTTGTACTACCAACCGGCGGGAGGTCAACCGTTTGGCGGCCGCGACGGCGCGGCAAGCCGGCGCGCTGGTCAATCTGGCCGATGACGGTGAAGGCAGTGATTTTACCATCCCGTCTCAGGTGCGGCGAGGAGATTTGCTGCTTACCGTATCGACGGGCGGCAAAAGTCCGGCGCTATCCCGACGGCTCAGGGAAGAACTGGCCGAACGCTACGGCAGTGAATACGGCCTGTATCTGGAACGGCTGACTGCGCTGCGCGAGGAGATAAAAACCGTCCTGGCGGACTCGAAAGACCGGGAGGCTTTTTGGCGTCAGGCTTTGGACGAAGAAATACTTACGCTGCTGAAACAAGGCAGGTTTGAGGAAGCGGAGGAAAAGATACAACATGCAGTTAGTTGTTGTGGGATTAAACCATAAAACAGCATCGGTGGATATCCGGGAGTGTTTTTCTTTTTCCGAAGAGCAGGTCAAGGCGGCTCTCCGGCATATGGACACCCGGGAGGAAATTGCCGAATGTGTGATCTTATCGACCTGTAACCGCACCGAAATGTATGCGGTGGTCGATGATCTGGAGGACGGCTTGGAAGTGATGCAGACTCTGCTGCGGCGCATGTCGGAGGTCAAGGAGTCGGTGGAACCTCATTTATATATTTATACGGAAGAGCGCTGTATGGAGCACCTGTTCCGGGTGTCGTCCAGTCTGGATTCCCTGGTTATTGGCGAGGGGCAAATCCTCAGTCAGGTAAAAAAAGCCTATAGCATCGCCCGCGAGGTAGGCATGACCAGCACGGTGCTCAACACCTTGTTCAACCGGGCTATTGCGGTGGGCAAAAAGGTCCGCACGCAAACCAGGATTGCCTATAATGCCGTATCGGTCAGTTATGCCGCCGTGGAACTGGCCAAGCATGCTATCGGCGACCTGTCGACGGTTAATGTGCTGCTCCTGGGTGCCGGTGAAATGAGCGAGCTGACGGCACGCCATCTGGTGGAAAACGGCGTTAATACCGTGTTTGTATCCAACCGGCGATTGGAACGGGCGACCTTGCTGGCCGACAAGTTCAAAGGGGTGGCCGTTCCGTTTGAAGACTTTATGAAAAGCGCGGTGAAGGCCGATATCGTGATTACCTCTACCGGGGCGCCGCACTATATTATCCGGACGCTGGATGTGGCTCATTTGATGCCAAAACGCCAGGGACGGCCGATTATTTTTATCGACATTGCCGTGCCACGCGATGTGGAGCCGGAAGTGGCGGCAATCGCCGGGGTAAGCTTATATAATATTGACGATCTGGAGGCAGTCGTCGAATGCAATATCCATGAACGGCAGCAGGAGGCCCGCCTGGCGGAAGAAATCATTGCCGAGGAGCTGTCGGGCCTGGTTGCCAAATTCCGTTATCTGTCCTACCAGCCGACTATGGCTTTATTGGCTGATAAAGCGGAAACCATCCGGCAGCGGGAAGTGAAACGGGCGCTGGCCAAGCTGCCCGACTGCAGCCCGGAGGAACGCAAGGTACTGGAAAATATGTCCCGGATGCTGGTGCGAAAACTGCTGCGTGATCCCATGGTGCGGATGAATGAAGCGGCGATGACGGGAAACGAGGCACAGTATCTGGAGGCAGTGCGGACCTTGTTTAAACTAGACGCAATAGGAGAGGGCGGACACAGTGAAGAACGAACTTATTATCGGTACGCGCGGAAGTAAGCTGGCGCTGTGGCAGGCTGAACATGTGGCCAGGCTTATTGCCGGGAAATATCCGGGAGTCAAGGTGACATTAAAGCATATTGTTACAACAGGCGATAAGATTCTGGACGTACCTTTGGCTAAAATCGGCGGCAAGGGGCTGTTTACCAAGGAATTGGAGCATGCCATGCTGGCCGGGGAGATTGACCTGGCCGTCCACAGCCTGAAGGACATGCCGACGGCGCTGCCCGAAGGGCTCGAACTGGCGGCCATTACCGAACGGGTCGATCCGGGCGACGCGCTGATCAGCCCGCTCTATGGCGAACTGGACAAGCTGCCGCTGGGGGCCAGGGTTGGAACGTCCAGCCTGCGGCGCAAGGCCCAATTGCTTAACTATCGCCCGGACCTGAGAATCTGTGATTTGCGGGGCAATTTGGACACCCGCCTGAATAAACTGGATAACGGCGATCTGGATGCTATTGTGCTGGCGGTGGCCGGCCTGGTTCGGCTGGGCTGGCAGCAGCGGATCAGCCAGATTCTGCCGAAGCACATTTGTCTGCCTGCCGTCGGGCAGGGGGCGCTGGCTATTGAGACGCGCAGCGCCGACAGGGATGTATTGGCGGCGGTGCGGTTTTTGAACCACCCGTCCACAGCGGCCGCCGCTACGTCGGAACGGGCTTATCTCAAGGAAGTGGAAGGCGGCTGTCAGATTCCGCTGGGTGTTTACGGTACGCTGGAAGCTGACGGACTCAGGTTGCAGGCCGTTATTTTATCGCCTGACGGGACAGTCGTTATTCGTGATTCGGTAACCGGACCGGCGTCAGCGGCGGACGAACTGGGCATCACATTGGCCAGACGGATGCTGGCGGCCGGCGGCCGTGAAATACTGGCGGCGTTATAGGAGGAGTAAGGCATGAAACAAGGTATGGTGTATTTGGTGGGCGCAGGCCCCGGTGATTATAAATTAATTAGTGTCAAAGCTCTGGAGTGCATCGAAGCGGCCGACGTGCTGGTTTACGACCGGCTGGCCGACGAGCGGCTGCTGGCTCATGCCCGGCCGGAAGCCGAGCTGATTTATGTGGGCAAGGCTTCCAGTGCTCATACGATGAGACAGGAGGACATCAACCGGGTACTGGTGGAGCGGGCGTTGGCCGGCAAGACGGTAGTCCGTTTAAAAGGCGGCGACCCCTTTGTGTTCGGACGGGGGGGAGAAGAGGCTTTGGAGCTGGTGGCCAGCGGCCTCCCGTTTGAGGTGGTGCCCGGCATTACCTCGGCTATTTCGGTGCCGGCCTATGCCGGTATCCCGGTTACCCATCGGGGGGTAGCCACGTCGTTTGCCGTCGTTACCGGCCATGAGGACCCGACCAAGGCCGAATCGACCATCCGCTGGGATAAGCTGGCAACCGGCGTGGATACGCTGGTGTTCTTGATGGGCGTGGAAAATCTGTCTTACATAACAACCAAGCTGCAGGAATACGGCCGGCCGGCTGCTACGCCTGCAGCGGTTATCCGCTGGGGGACCAAGCCCGAGCAGCGGGTGCTGGTTACTACGGTGGGCGAGGCGGCCCGGCAGGTTGCCGAACAGCAAATCAAGCCGCCGGCGATTTTTATCGTAGGCGAGGTCGTAGCTTTGCGGGATAAGCTGGCCTGGTTTGACAAGCGGCCGCTCTTCGGGCAAAAGGTGCTGGTAACCCGTTCGCGGGAACAGGCCAGCGCGCTGAGCGCCCGGCTGGAAAGCCTGGGGGCCGAGTGCCTTGAAGCGCCGGCGATCAAGCTTATACCGCCTGACAGTTATGCCAAGCTGGACCAGGCCATCGGCGAATTGTCCCAGTATCACTGGGTTATTTTCACCAGCGTCAACGGTGTGGAATACTTTTTCCGGCGATTGGCCGAGTTTGACCTGGATGCCCGCGCTTTGTGCGGCCTAAAGGTCGCCGCCATCGGCACCCCGACGGCCAACCGGCTAAGGGAACACGGCATCCGGGCTGATCTGGTGCCTGTCGAGTTCCGGGCGGAAGGTGTGGTCGAAGCCTTGCAGGGCCGGGTTGAGGCCGGCATGCGGGTCTTGATTCCCCGCGCCGCCGTGGCTCGCGATGTCCTGCCGGAACGGCTGCGGGAAATGGGCGTAAGTGTTAATGTGGCGCCGGCTTACCAGACGGTGAGCGGTGATGTGGAAGGGACTGCCCTGGCCAGCCGGCTGGCAGCGGGCGAGATTGATCTGGTGACTTTTACCAGTTCATCGACGGTGACCAATCTGCTGCAATTGCTGGGACCCGAGGGTGCCTCGCTGCTGCAAAAGACCAAAGTGGCCTGCATCGGCCCGATTACGGCAACCACCTGCGCCGAGCAGGGCATCAAACCGGATGTGGTTGCCAAGGAATACAGCATTGACGGCCTGGTAGCCGTCATGCTGGAACAATACGGTCAATAATAAACAACAGTCACATGGCTCGGAGTGACGGCTTTTGCCGATTTTTCGACTTATGTGACTGTCATCATATGACAGTCAGTGAAGGAGGAGCACGATGACTACACCGTTTATTCGTCCCCGGCGTCTAAGAGTTTCGGTGGGGATCAGAAAATTGGTCAGAGAAACCGAGCTGCAAGCAGGCGATTTTGTCTATCCCCTGTTTGTGGTGCCGGGGGATAATCTGGAAGAAGAAATTGGTTCCATGCCGGGAGTATACCATTATTCCTCGGATAAAGCGGTGGTTGTGGCCCGGGAGGCCTATGAGCTGGGAATTCCGGCCGTGCTGGTGTTCGGATTGCCTGCCTATAAGGACGAGCAGGGGTCCAGCGCCTGGGATGACGCCAGTCCCGTGCAGGAGGCAGTGCGCCGGATTAAAGCAGCCTTGCCGGAGCTTACGGTGATTACCGACGTCTGTTTGTGCCAATATACCAGTCACGGTCATTGCGGCCATCTGGCAGGACAGACGGTGGATAACGACAGCACCCTGGAACTGCTGGCGAAAACCGCGCTGAGTCATGCGCGGGCCGGAGCCGATATGGTGGCCCCGTCGGATATGATGGACGGCCGGGTACTGGCCATCCGTGAGGCACTCGATCAGCAAGGGTACACCGATGTCTCTATCATGTCCTATGCCGTCAAATATGCCTCGGCTTTTTACGGCCCCTTCCGCGATGCCGCCGATTCGGCGCCGCAGACCGGTGACCGCAAAAGTTATCAGATGGATCCCGCCAATGCCCGTGAAGCGCTGCGCGAGGCGGCGCTGGATGTGGAGGAAGGCGCCGATATTCTGATGGTTAAACCGGCTCTCGTCTATTTGGATATTGTCCGGCAGGTGAAGGATAATTTTGACCTGCCTGTGGCTGTATATAATGTGAGCGGCGAATACGCGATGGTCAAGGCGGCTGCTGCCAACGGCTGGGTCGATGAACGGCGGATTGTGCTGGAAACGCTGCTAAGTATGAAACGGAGCGGCGCCGATATCATTATTACCTACCATGCGCTGGATGCGGCCCGGTGGCTGCGCGAAGAAGCTTAGTAATCTGTACCGCGTCAATTCATGGATCAACATGCAGGACAAAAGATCCTTGCAACCTTACCTAATGGTTATAGTGACACAGAGTGCTGCGAGGGAGGAAAGAAGAATGGGATATCAGTTTGTGAAATCAGCGGCAGCTTTTGCTGAAGCAAAAGAATATATTCCGGGCGGTGTCAACAGTCCGGTGCGGTCTTTTCGCGGGGTGGGCGGTACGCCGCCGTTCATCGCCCGGGCGGCCGGCAGCCGTCTCTATGATATAGACGGCAATGAATATATCGATTATGTCGGTTCCTGGGGACCGATGATTCTGGGCCATGCCCATCCGGCTGTGACCGCGGCGCTGCAGAAGGCTGTATTGCAGGGGACCAGCTATGGGGCGCCGACCTTGCTGGAGACAGAACTGGCTCAGTTGATTCGCCTTGCCTTTCCGTCGATGGAGCTGGTTCGGATGGTAAATTCGGGCACTGAGGCGACCATGAGTGTTTTACGACTGGCCCGGGCTTATACCAAGCGGAGCCGGATCGTGAAGTTTGTCGGCTGCTACCATGGACACCATGACAGCCTGTTGGTCAAAGCCGGCTCCGGTGCCGCCACACTGGGCGTGCCTGACAGTCCTGGCGTGCCGGCCAGCGTGGCCGGCGGCACCATCAGTGTTCCCTATAATGATGCCGATACGCTGGCTCAGGTGTTTGCCCAATACGGAGAAGATATCGCTGCCGTGATTATTGAACCGGTGGCCGGTAATATGGGACTGGTGCCGCCCTGTGAAGGCTACCTGCAGAAGGTCCGGGATATTACCAGCTCCTATGGCGCCTTGTTGATCTTTGACGAAGTCATGTGCGGTTTCCGTGTCGCTTACGGCGGTGCGCAGGCCTTGTTCGGCATTAAGCCCGACCTGACCTGCCTGGGCAAAGTAATCGGCGGTGGCTTGCCAGTGGGCGCCTATGGCGGCCGCCGGGATATTATGGAGCATATTGCGCCGGCCGGTCCGGTATACCAGGCGGGGACACTGAGCGGCAATCCGCTGGCCATGTCGGCGGGGATTGCCACGCTGCGGACGTTGACCGCCGACCCGGACATGTACCGCAAGCTGACCGGAAAAACAGCCGCCTTGGCAGTCGGATTGCGCAATCAGGCGGAAAGATACGGCCTTTCCCTGCAGTTTCATCAGCTTGGCTCCATGTTCGGCCTATTCTTTACCGATCAACCGGTATACGATTATGACAGTGCCACTACGGCTGATACGGAAGCTTTTGCTGTCTATTTTCATACCATGCTGGAAAATGGCATCTACCTGGCTCCTTCCCAGTTTGAGGCAGGGTTCATGTCGGCCGCCCATAGCGAAGCAGACATTGCCGCCACCATTGCCGCCAGTGCCAAGGCGTTTGCCAAAGTGGCCGAACGCAACCGAACCAAATAAAAAAGACAGCCGGACGGAGCCGGCTGTCTTTTTTGCTTTTTTGCCGCAACAGGAATTATAAAAAAGACGGAGAATAAAGAAAACCATTCACTGCCCGCCAGGGTTGTCTGCAAACTGGCCGAAGGGTCCTAAGACTGTGGTGAAACGTAAGGGGATAACGCGCAAGGAGAGATAGGATGAGAATAGAAAAGCTTGCCACCTTAAAAAACGCCTGGAAGCTGGCCAAAGGTTACTGGGTATCGGAGGAACGCTGGCGGGCCAGAGGGCTGCTGGCCGCAATTGTGGCACTCAATCTGGGGATTGTTTATATCAATGTCTTAATCAACGCGTGGCGCAACACATTTTACAATGTATTAAACGAGCGCAACAAGGATGGTTTTATCAGCGCTCTGGGCGACTTTAGCCTGCTGGCCGGTATCTTTATTGTCATTGCCGGTTATCAGCTTTACCTGCGGATGATGCTGACCATTCGCTGGCGCAAATGGCTGACCAAGCAGTACCTGGGCGACTGGCTGTCCAATCAGACCTTCTACCGGATGAAGCTGGTGGACCGTGAGAATACCGATAACCCTGACCAGCGGATCAGTGAAGATATTAATCTTTTTGTTTCCCATGCGTTGACGTTGTCGCTCGGACTGCTGCGAGAAGGGGTAACACTGGTTTCCTTCATTGTCATTTTGTGGCACATGTCGGGAACGTTGGAAATTCCGCTGGGACAGACGGTATTCGTGGTCAGCGGTTATCTGGTGTGGGCCGCCATTGCCTACGCCGGCCTGGGAACCTGGCTTACCGTAAAGCTGGGCAAACCGCTGGTCAGCCTTAATTTCATTCAGCAGCGTTATGAGGCTGATTTTCGTTTCAGCCTGATGCGGTTGCGGGAAAACAGCGAAAGCGTGGCCTTGTATAAAGGCCAGCAAGAAGAGGAGAAGAACTTTATAGCCAGGTTCCAGCAAGTGTTCGGAAACTACTGGAAACTCATGAACCTCAATAAGCGGCTGACCTGGTTTACCGCCGGTTATGGACAGCTTTCGATCATCTTCGGCATTTTGGTGGCCGCGCCGCGCTATTTTGCCAATAAGATCAGCCTGGGTGAAATGTTTCAGATTGCCGATGCCTATGGGACGGTGCAATCGTCGCTTTCCTTCTTTATTGACAGTTTTACCCAGCTTGCCGAGTGGAAGGCGGTTATCGACCGGTTGGGGCAATTTTCGACCAATATGGAGAAAGTGCAAACCCTGCGCAATGAGGTGGCCGAACCGGAAATCCGCCGTCAGGCCCAGCTGGAACTGGCTGTGGAAGAGCTGGACGTACTGCGGCCGGACGGGCATCGTCTGTTAGCCGACTTTAGCCTGCGCTTATTGCCGGGAGAATCGCTGTTGGTGAGCGGCCCTTCGGGCTGCGGCAAGAGTACTCTGCTGCGCGCTCTGGCCGGGATCTGGCCGTTTGGCCGGGGCACGATTACCTTCCCGGCGGACAAACAGGCTTTCTTTTTACCGCAGAAGTCTTATATTCCGATCGCCACACTGCGCCAGGCGATCGGTTATCCGGGACTGACCCGCCCGGTGGAGGATGACCAGCTCCGGCTGGTTCTGGAGGAGTGCCGCCTGTCATTTTTGGCGGGGCGCCTGGACGACATGGAGGACTGGGCTCAGGTGCTGTCGCTGGGCGAACAGCAGCGGCTGGCTTTCGCCAGGGTGCTGCTGCAGCAGCCGGATATTCTTATCCTGGATGAGGCAACTACCGCGCTGGATGAACCGACCGAGCAGCAGTTGTACCGCCTGCTCAAAGAGCGGCTGCCGCAGGCCATCTTAATCAGTGTCGGTCATCGCAGCACCCTGTTCCAATATCACCAAACCAAGCTGGAACTGGATGGCCGGGGCGGCTGGACGATACTGCCGGTGGGGGCATAGTCCCTTGACGGAAGCAAAGCTCTGGTTATCTTACGGATTTTTTCCTGCCGGTTCCGTTTTCATCACTTTACAGAGGTCCGGCAAGTGCGGCTTCACCGCCATACAAGATAAAAAAGCCCTTCCGGACTAACCTTAAGCCTCAATCCGGTTAAGGTCCAGGATGCCATCTAATTTTCATAACACCTTTACAATGTTTACCTAAAGTAAAGTTTTGGAGAAGATACTGTTAAAAATGCACCATATAAATTTACAATTGTACATTTATAGTGTATAATAGAGGCAAACTTAAGAGAAAGGCCGTGACGCACATGGCGATTTGGCGAGTCGAGTTGGAGAGTAGGGATTACGATTACTACCGAAAATGGCTGCACAATCGAGGATTCATTGCGGCAGGTTATTTTTCTTCTAATGGTTTTGATGTGAAAAAGATGCGCAAATTAGCCGAAGCAGGTAAAGTGGATGCCATGCGCTGTGTTTTTGGTAAATCGGTTCGCTGGTATTATTCGGAAACACAGGCGGAATTGGCTCGCCTTAGAGGAGAACTTGGTTAGAGTGCCGAAATGAATAGAAGATGATTTGACGATGCCTGCCGGTATAACGGCAGGCATTCATTCTAGGGAACCACTGATTTATTCACGCTGCACATCCTGACGGATCTTTTTCCGGCTGGCTCATTAAATCAGCGGTTCCCTAGTTCTTCACCAACTTCTGAAGCTGCAATTTCAAAGTTGGCGGAGCACTCAGGTCGCGGCAGGATTTGCCGGTGGCATGTCGTATTAAAGTTTCCTATATGACTAGATGAATCATATTACATCAAGAGGTGATAAGAATGAAAGCGGCGCTCATCGTGATTGATATTCAAAAAGCGTTTTTCAAAAGAAGTCCCGAAACGGCCAGATCGCTCGAGGAGGCCATTATGGTCGCCAATGAGGCAATTGCCCTGTTCCGGTCCCGGCAGTTGCCGGTTATCTGTGTGCAGCATCACAATGAAGCCAGCGGGGTGGTGCCCGGTGCCGATGGATTTCTTCTGCCGGAGCATCTGAACATCCGGCCCGATGATCCCCATTTTGTCAAGACCTACGGCAATGCCTTTACCAAGACCGGTCTGGCCGGTGAGCTTGCCGCCCTGGGCGTGGACACGGTGATTCTGACCGGTTATTGTGCCGAGTTTTGCGTGTTGTCCACCTATCGCGGCGCCTTGGATCTTGATCTGACGCCTATTTTGCTGCGGGGGGCGATTGCCAGCCGGAATCCACAGAATATTCCCTTCGTGGAAAACGTCAACGAGCTTATTTCGTTAGGCGCCTTGAAAAGGCTGCTGTGACGGCAGCGCCGGGTTACGGAATATAGACTGTCAGCATTCACCGGATTAGAGTGGTAGGGTGCTATCCTGGTTGGGCGCTAGCCAGGCGGCAAAACAGGTAAGGGGCTGTCGCGGGAGGGCTTTTTTCGCAGAATGTAAGTCTGCGGTAAAAAAGCATTTCCTGCGGCAGCCCCTGTTTCACGGGAGGGTGTTGGTTGGGGGAAGCGGGGTATTTTTAAAATTCAAATCCAGTGCGTTTTGCTCCGGTAGCGGACGGCTGACCAAATAGCCCTGAATATGGTCACAGTTCAGGTTGATCAAGGCATAAAGCTGCTCCGGCGTTTCCACTCCTTCGGCGACTACGGCGATATTCATCTGGTGGGCCAGGTGAATAATAGTGCTGATAATGGCGGCCGAAGCCAGGCTGTTGGAGGCCTGATGAAGGAAGGATTTGTCTATCTTCAGTGTGTCGATCGGCAGTTGGCTTAGATAAGTCAGCGAGGAATAGCCTGTGCCGAAATCGTCCAAAGCAATGCGCAGTCCCAACTGGCGCAGCCGTTTTAATTGCTGTACGCAGAAATCGAAAGACTCAATCAATACTGATTCGGTGATTTCCAGCTCCAGACTGTCGGCAGGATAATTTTCTTCCGCCAGAATGCGTTCCACCCGTTGGGCAAAGTCGGTCTGCATAAGCTGCTGCGCCGAGATGTTTGCGGCAATGCGGACCGGTTCCCGGCAGCGGCTGCTGATCAGCCGCCCGAACTGGCAGGCTGAACGGAGCACCCAGTCACCGATAGGCAGGATTAACCCGGTTTCTTCGGCGATTGGAATAAATGACAGCGGCGAGATCATCCCCTTAGCGGGATGGTTCCAGCGGATAAGCGCTTCAAATGCGATGGCCCGGCCGGAGGATAATTCGATCTGCGGCTGATAGTGAAGACAGAACTGATTGGCAGTCAAGGCGGAATAAAGGTCGGTTTCCATCTGTACGCGGCCCCGCAGGGCTTGCTGCATTTCCTTGGTATACAGCCGCCAGGTCTTGCGGCCCGAGGACTTGGCACGGTATAACGCGCTGTTGGCGTTAAGCATAAGCTGTTCGGCTGTTGCCCCGTCGCTGAACACAGCCGCACCGAGGCTGCAGGATAGATTAAAGCTGCTGTCGCGGATGGCAAAGGGTTTTTGAAAATTCGACAGGATGCATTTGGCCCATTCACCGATCGGGAAATGCCCAAGCGGACTGATGATAACACCGAACTCGTCACCGCCGATCCGGGCGATTTCGCTTTGCGGCGGCAGGCAATGGCGCAGGCGGTTGGCCACATCAAGCAGCACGCTGTCACCCAGGGAATTGCCCCAGGAGGCATTAATCAGCTTGAAATTATCCAAATCAATCAAAAAAATACAGCCGTTATGGTTATTACCTGCCGCCCTGGCCATAGCGGCAGACAGCTTTTCCCGGAAGCCGAAGAGGTTGGGCAGGCTGGTAAGCGGGTCATGATAGGCCAGGTGACAAATATATTCTTCCTGAATCTTGCGCGACGTAATATCGGTATACGAGCCGGACATGCGCAGCGGGGTTCTGTCTTTGCCGAACAGCGCTTTGCCGCGGGCATGAATCCAGATCCATTGATTAGGCGGCACCAGGAAGCGGTATTCCGCATCATAAGAAGCTGTGGCGCCCAGAAGGTGCTCCTTGATCGCCTTTTTGCGCAGGGCCCTATCCTCGGGATGGATGCGCTCCTCCCATAGGCTGGGAAAATTAGGGTCTGCCGTGGTTAATTTGACTTTTTCCTCCCAGTGGGGAGAGAGCGTCCGGTTGTTTCTCTTTAAGTCCCAATCCCAGATGGCATCGTTGGAGGCTTCGATGGCCAGGCGGTATTTTGCCTCGCTTTCGGCCAAGGCCCTTTGACTCTCTTCCAGTTCACTCACCTTGCTGCGCAGTACTTCCTCGGTGGCGGCGAGCTGGCCGTACAGTTCTTCCAACTCCATGTAGCTGCGGTGCAACTGGTCGCGGGTAATTGACAGCGGATCACCGGGTAAAGCCGGTGCCTGTTTGGGAAATTCTATAGCCGGCAGCAGTGTGTTCCTCGTACAGCGGAGTGTCTCTTTGCGGTGCGGCGCGCCTGGAAGACGGGAATAGAAGCTAGCATGCCTGGGCATAAGCTACCTCCCTCTCCGCCGGGGAAAGTAAGGCCGACAACCCCGTCGGCGGAGCAAAGAAAACCGAGCCGGAATAGCCGGCCAGACAGCAATGTGTTGATAGATGACTGGATAAACAGACGCAAAAAACAGCGTTGGACATCAGAACAGCCCGAAGCGTCCAAGCAGGCGAGCGCTTTTCTTTATACATAGCAGCAACTCCTTCTGGGATTCGTACATAATCAGGACTAAAGTACAAGTAGGGGATAGATGAAATAGACAGGAAATAGGGTGTGTCTTCAAAATTAGCGAATAGTCGGTGACGAGTGATTTCCGGACAGACAAGGCAAAAATCCGCCGGAATTAATGAGGCTTATTTCCCGCGAGTACAACGAAATATAGCGTAAAGATCACCGTCAGTGGAGGGTTGGATAATTTGAAGATACGCCCTGGATCGCTAAATAATATAAAAAGGCAGAATATCCAGAAAATACATAATTAATTCTAACATTCAACAATATCCCAAGAAATCCTGCTTTATCCTATAAATTGGTAAAAAAATCCGCACTTTTTTTATTGGTAACCGACAAAGAGTATCATGCCATTAGTGATTGTAAATTTGTAAATTATTAACTAAATACCCGTTAGGTTCATGGTATAATATTTGTAAAATATTGCCGGGTAATATTACCGTCTTTTTGTGCTGGCGTGACGGTCCGGCTGTTGGCTAAAAGTACATATGGACAGTATGAATGAAGATGAGGTATCGGTATGAACAATCCGAAAGTCCGGCAGTCTGAGAATAATCAGTTTGCGCTAAGACAGGTGTTAGTGCGCGGTTGGCGGCGGCTGTCGCTGAGGCAGGTTTTTTTTCTGCCCTTTGCGGTACAGTTTGTTATCGCCACGGCTATTATCAGTTTTGTACTGCTTCATGGCGGGCAGCTATCGGTCAATTTTGTGGTTGACGAATTGCGCCGCCAAACCCTGGAGCGGGTGCACGAGCAGTTGGACAGCCGTCTGCGGGAACCGATGAGTCTTAACCGCCTTCAGGCTGAGGCCTGGCATAACGGACAATTGGACTTACAGCAGCCGTCCGTCCGGAACCGGTATTTCGTTAGCCTGCTCCGGTCCTTCCCGGAAGTGAATATGACCTTTGTCGGCTTGCCGGACGGTTCGTTTTATGGCGCCCGGCGCATCGATGACGGCCAGATTCAGGCGGTCAGCAACGACCGGATGACCGGTGGCAGCTCCTGGTTCTACTCGGTTAGCGGGCAGGGCGATGCCGTGGAGTGGAAAGAACAGTATGTGCAGCTGGACGCCCGGACCCGTCCCTGGTTTGAAGCGGCAGCCGGGGCCGGACATCCTGTTTTCAGCGGAATCTATCGGGGGGTACTTTCGCGTGAACCAATCATTGCCGCCGTATATCCACTCTACGATCAAGCCGGGACACTGCAGGCGGTTTTCGCCGCCAATTATACTTTGTCCTGGTTGGAAGTGCTGCTGGACAAACTGGCAATCGGTCCGGCCGGGCAGGTATTCGTGACGGATGAAGACGGGCGGCTGGTTGCCGCTTCGGTTATGGCGGAGACCTTTTTTGTGCAGCATGGCAAGATCGAACGGATTCAGGCGATCAATGCGGATAATCTGGTACTGCGGACGGCGGCCCGTACCTTGGCTGCCCGCAGGGAGGCGGCGGCGGTTGAGTTTGATCTGGAGGGCCGTCATTATCTGGTGAATATGGCACCCTTTCAGGAATACGGATTAAACTGGAAAACCTATGTGGTGCTGGACAGCGGCGTTTTTCTCGCAGGCATCAACCAGGCGCTGGGGTACACGGTGCTGATTATTTTTCTGGCGATGCTGATTTTTCTGGCGCTGTCGGCCTGGACCTCGCGCTGGATTACCCGGCCAATTCTGCGGCTGAATGATGCCTCCCGGGAATTGGCAGCCGGCCGCTATCAACCGGTGCCCGACGATGACCGTCAGGATGAATTGGGCCAGCTCAGCCGGTCCTTTAACCGGACCGCCCGGCAACTGACCGAGCTGGTCGGCCAGCTCGAGGCCCGGGTGGCGGAGCGGACCCGTGATCTGGAACTGCGGACCGAGACCGAGCAGGTTATGCGACAGCGGCTGTTCGCCGAGCTGAGCAAGGCCGGCAAGGTGCAAAGAGGCCTGCTGCCGGAGCCTGTTGAAGAGAAGCGTCTGTCGATACAGCCCATATATGAACCCTGCATGCTGGTGAGCGGCGACTCTTATGACTATCAGTGGTGCGGTGAAGGAGTGCTGCGGGGTTATCTGATTGATGTAATGGGACATGGGGCGGCTACCGCGCTGCAGACAGCGGCTATTCAGGTTATGATCCGGGAAATCACGGCTGCCGGCATGTCGCTGGAAGAGGGAATTCGCACGCTAAACCAGCGGGTGGGACGTTATCTCGACGAGGATCTTTTGGTGGCGGCCTTCTTCTTCGAGCTGGATTTTACGGCGTGGGAGCTGCGGTATGCCGCGGCCGGCATTACTGAATTCTATTTGGCGGCTGCCTCCGGTCAGGGCCGCATCATTACGGAAGGCATGTTTCTCGGCATTAGCGAGCAGCCCGATTTTGAAGTAAAAAGCCGGCCGGTACAGCCGGGCGACCGGTTCTGTTTTTACACCGACGGCATAGCCGAAGTGCTGACGGAAAATTTTCTGTTGCCAAAAGGGGAACCTTTCGAGGTCTTTTGCGGCCATTTCCGGGAGCTGGCCGAAGCCGGTGTTCAGCGGGATGATGTGACGGCCGTATGCCTGGAAGTAAAAGGATGAACGGGAATAATAAAGGATTTGCCGACGTTACCGGCGAAATATAAAATGAATATTTGTTTTCGCAAAAGGAGACCTATGTGAAATCATTGGTGGTAAAAGTAACGGTATGGCTCTGCCTGCTGACCGGCTTCCTGTTGCCTGTTGCCTGGGGCCAGGACAATAAACCGGAAAAATGGGAAAAGAAACAATTGATTGTATATAACGGTGCCGTTCCGGCGAGGGAGACGGTGCTGAGCCGGGGACAGGAGCTATTGGTTCCGGTGCGGTTTGCGGCAAACTACATAGATCAACGGCTGTATTTTGACAGTGACGAAAGGAAGATGTACCTTTATCTGCCCCATCCGGAGTTCAGCCTGGAAACACCGGCACTGGATGGCCGGCTGTTTGAGGGTCTTACCTTGAATTTTCCGACCCGGCGCCTTGACGGGATTGACTATCTGAATTTGCAAGGGCTGCAAACCCTGCTGGGGATTCGTGTGGAAACGCAGGATGACGGGACGCTTGCTCTAACGCCGGAGCTGCGGAAAAAGCGCCGTTTGGCGGAAAAACGCCTTGCCTGGCAGCCGGCCGGGAAGCTTAATCTGGTATGGGATGCGCTTGGCACGACAGTTCCGGCCGACGGGAAAGGGAAAAAAATAGCGGGTCTGGATATTGTGTCCCCAACCTGGTTTTCCATTAGCAGTGAAGGCGGACTGGTAAGCAGCAAGGCCGACGCGGCTTATGTGGAAGAGGCGCACCGGAAGGGCTATAAGGTGTGGGCGCTGATTAATAACAGCTTTGACAAGGATCTGACCAGGCAGATTTTGCAGAGTGAGGCTGCCCAGGAGCGGGTGATCAGGCAGATGCTGGTGTATAGCAGCCTTTATCGCCTGGATGGCATCAATCTGGATTTTGAAAATATATACCGCGAGGACAAGGATAAGCTGACCCGGTTTGTCAGCCGTATCGCTGCCGTGCTTCGGGAGCAGGGAGTGGTGGTATCGCTGGACATGACCGTACCGCAGGGATCGGATACCTGGTCCCAGTGCTATGACCGGAAGGGTCTGGCCGCTGTCGTCGACTATGTGATGGTCATGACCTATGACGAAACCTGGCGTTCCAGTCCCCGGAGCGGTTCGGTGGCTTCATTGAACTGGGTGGAACGGGGGCTTCAGGCCACGCTGGCCGAAGTACCGGCGGAAAAACTGCTTTTAGGGTTGCCTTTTTATATGCGTGAGTGGGAGGAACCGGCCGACGGCCAAGGGCCTGCCAAGGCAACAACTCTGTCGATGGCGGACGCCGAACGCAAGATTAGGGAAAAGAACCTGACCCTTCAGTGGCTGGAAGATAAGGGGCAGTATTATACCGAGTATTACGAACAGGATAAACGCTATCGAATTTGGCTGGAAGATGAGCGGTCAATTGCCGCCAAGGTCGCTTTGGTCGGCCCCTATCGCCTGGCCGGTGTTGCCTCCTGGCGCAAGGGCTTTGAGCGGGAACCCATCTGGCCTGTCATTCAGGCAGGGCTGCAGCCGGCGACCCACGAAGCAGTCAAGGCCAAGTGAACCAACCAAGCGGCTTACCAGCCTGCGCCGTCAGTTTGGTAAGCCGCTTTTCTTATCAGTGGCAAAAGCTTCGGAAACGGGGGAGGGTCATATGAACAACAAGTATCCGGTTTTTCTGCTCTGTGTATTGTTTTTTGCCACCTGTGTGGTGGGAACGATGTTTTGGGTATACCGCCAGACGGGGCCGGGGAATCGGGCGGCGGAAACAGCGGCTCAGCCGCTGAAAAAAGAGGTGACGACAGCGCCGGAACCGCTACCTGCGGCGATTAAACTGGCGCCGGCGGCGCTGCCGGTTACCGGCGTGGCCGCGGCAGAGCCGGCCGTTGCCCTGACTTTTGACAGTAACCTGGGTAATTCCGGGGTGCCGTTGGTACTCGATCTGTTGGAAAAGCACGGCGTCCACGCCACCTTCTTCATTTCTGGACCGTGGGCAGAGGCCTATCCGGAAGAGACGATGCGACTGGTGTCCGGCGGGCATGAACTCGGGAATCATGGCTATGCCTATCAACCGGAACGAAGTGGCACGGTGGAAGGCATGAAACAGGATTTGGCCCAAAGTGCGGCAGCAATTCAAAAGGTTGCCGGTGTGACAGTTCGGCTGTACCGGCCGGCCGGCGGACAGTTTACCCCAGCCGGCTTGCAGGCGGCGGCTGAACTGGGTTATCGGTCACTGGCCTGGGAAATCGACGCCATTGATCATGGCGGTCAGCAGGGGGAGGCCATTGTCGGCCGGGTACTCCAGCAGCTTAAACCGGGCGCGGTGATTCGGATGCGGGTGGACGACGCCCAGTCCGCCGACGCGCTGGACAAGCTGCTGCCCCGTATCCTCTGGCAGGGCTACCGGATTATGCCTGCCGGCGAATTATTACAGCGCTATGGCGCGCAGGGGATGCGCTATGGCAAGGAGATGTAGAACAGGAGACAGGAAATGAGACTTTCTGAACAAGCCGTATATGGGCTGATGGTTTGTACCGCTCTTTTTTGGTCGGGCGCTTTTATTACCGGCAAAATGGCGGTGCAGCAATTTCCGGCCTTTGCGTTGACTTTTTTTCGTTTTTTATTTGCCTTACCCTTTATTTTTGCCATTTTATATGTAAAGCAGCGCCAGGACTGGCTGCCCAGCCGGCGGCAATGGAGACCGCTGCTGGTGCTGGGCACGGTGGGAACTTTTTTGTATCACGGACTGTTTTTTTCCAGCCTTCATTATACGACGGCGATCAACTCGTCGCTGATCGGTGCGACCAATCCGATGGTAACAGCCCTGCTGGCGGCCGCCTTTTTTCACGACAGGCTCGGCTGGCGCCGGACGGCGGGGATTCTTCTATCCTTCGGCGGCGTGTTTTTGACTATTACCCGTGGCGACTGGCAGGTGGCTGCCACTTTACAGTTTAATACCGGCGATATGTTTATGTTTGCCGCAGTCTGGAGCTGGGCCGTTTATTCGGTGCTCAGCCGCGGCTACATGAAGCAGTACGGGCTTACGCCGCTGATGGTGACGGCCTACACCTTTCTGGTGTGCACGCTGGTGTCGGTGCCGTTCGTTCTTTGGGAAAGGCCGGTGGCTTATTTGCCTTTTACCACTTGGGGCGGCTGGCTGGCGATCTTATACATGGCCGTGTTTGCTTCGGTGCTGGGGTATTTATTCCAGCTTATCGCCATACAAAAAATTGGTGCGCCGAAAACGGCCATTTTTATCAATCTTGTGCCGGTGTTTACCATGCTGCAGGCCCAATTGATTCTGGGTGAGGCGGTTACCTGGCTGCAGCTTGTCAGCGCCGGTGTCATTATCGGCGGCGTGTATCTGACGACCAGTACCGTGCCGATCATAAAGCAGAGCTCGACTTAATAAGGTATCAGGCCGCAGGATGGACAGGCCGGCGGGACATTCTCGCCGGCCTGTTGTTTTAGTGGCCGGCGATGAGAGAAAAGACAAGGAGCGAGGAACGATGCGGTTTTTACATACGGCAGACTGGCATTTGGGGCGTATTTTCCACGGGGTGCAGCTTGTGGAGGATCAGGCCTATGTGCTGCAGCAGTTTTTACAATTGGTCAAAGAGGTAAAGCCCGATGCAATCCTGCTGGCCGGCGACATATACGACCGGGCGGTGCCGCCCACCGAGGCAGTGCGGCTGCTGGATGATACGTTGGCCGAGCTGCTGCTGGGGCTAAAGATACCGGTCATTATGATTGCCGGCAATCACGACAGCCCGGAACGGCTGGGCTTTGGCAACCGGCTGCTGGCGCAGCAGGGACTGCATGTGGTAGGCAGTTTGCCGGAAAATCTGTCACCGGTCATCCTGGCCGATGAGCATGGGCCGGTGTATATTGCGCCGCTGCCCTACGCCGAACCGGCAATGGTTCGCTCGGTGTGGCAAGGCGATGCGGCTTCCCATGAGGCGGCCCTGCAAACGATGATCAGTCATGTCCTGGCAACCGTGCCGGCCAGGGCGCGCAAGGTGGCCGTTGCCCATGCCTTTGTGGCCGGCGGTCTGGAAAGTGAGTCCGAACGGCCGTTGTCGGTCGGCGGCAGCGGTGCTGTAAGCGCCGCCTTGTTCGACGCGTTCCACTATACCGCGCTGGGACATTTGCATAATTCCCAGCCGGCCGGCGGCGACCGTGTTTTATATTCCGGTTCGTTGCTGAAGTATTCCTTTGGCGAGGCCAGCCAGCAAAAGGGCATCAATCTGGTAGAACTGAATGCCGCCGGCGCCGTAAAAGTTGAGCGGCTGTCCTTGCGGCCCCGCCGGGATGTGCGCTGCTTGCAGGGAACTTTTGCCCAGCTCTTGGCGGCCGCGCCCGACAGTGCGGAACGGGAGGATTATCTGATGGTTACCCTGACTGACGGGCAGCCGGTATTGGACGCCCGCAGTCGGCTCAATGCGGTCTATCCAAACCTGCTGGACTTTGATTATAGTCGATTAAACCGCAGCGGCGAGTTGAAGGGTCCGGCTGCGGACCATCGCCGTCTGAACGAAGGTGATTTATTCGCGGCCTTTTTTGAACAGATGACGGGGGACGGGCTGGCGGCAGAGCAGGAACACAGCTTCCGGACGGTGCTGGATGAACTGTACCGGGAATTGCGGGAGGTGAAGTCATGAGACCGTTGGCGTTGATCATGCAGGCCTTTGGACCCTATGCCGATAGCCAGACGATTGATTTTGCCGATCTAAAGGGGCGGTCGTTTTTCCTAATTCACGGGCCTACCGGCGCCGGTAAAACAACCATCCTTGACGGCATTTGCTTTGCCTTGTACGGGACGGCCAGCGGCAGCCAGCGGGAGGGGAAATCACTGCGCAGCGATTACGCGCTGCCCGAATCGGTTACCGAAGTGAGCTTTTCCTTTGCGCTAGGGGAAAACCGCTACCGCATCCGGCGCCATCCCGAACAACTGCGGCCTAAAAAACGGGGTGACGGCACTACCCGCATGGATGCCGGTGCCGAGCTATGGCAGGAAAACGCCGAACCGGAGCGCCTGCTGGCGGCCGGCTGGAGTGATGTTACCCAGAAGGTGGAGGCTTTGCTGGGGTTTAAAAGCAGTCAATTTCGTCAGGTGGTGCTGCTGCCGCAGGGAGAGTTCCGCAAATTACTGACAGCTAATTCCGCCGAACGGCAGGAGATTTTGCAGACCCTGTTTAAAACCGATTTGTACCGGGCTATTGAAGAAAAGCTGAAACAAAAGGCCCAGGAGATAAAAAAGCAGTTTGACCGGCAGGATGCCGAATGGCGCTGGATTTTACAGGAAGCCGGCCTGAACGACCGGGAGGCACTGACTGACCGGCTGGCGGCGCACCGGGAGGAACTGGCGGTCATAAACGCGGATGGTGAGGCAGCGGCCGGGTTGGTCCGGCAGACTCAGGAACGGCTCACAGCGGCACAGCTTGTAGCCCAGAAGTTTGCCGAGCAAGAAGCAGCCGACCGAAAAAAAGTCGAGCTGGCGGCCAAGGTGCCTGTGGTGGAGGAAAAGCGGCAAGAACTGGCCCAGGCACAGAAGGCGGCCGAACTGTTGGACGCGGAAGCCGCTCTGCGTCAGGGCAGCGAGGACTGCTTGGCCTTGCAGACGGCACAAAAGCAGCAGGAACAGGCACTTACGGCGGTGCGCCAGGAATATCGCCGGGCTGAGCTGGCGCTGGCAGCCGAAGAAGGCCGGGAGCAGGAGCGCAGCCAGGCGGCGCAGCAGGTACTGCTGCTGCAGCAGATGGAAGAGAAACTGAACAGGCTGAACGAAGCGCGGCAGCTTGTTGCGCAGCGCCAGCAGGCAGAACAAAAAGCAACTGCCTGGCGGGAAGCATGCCAAAGCCAAGCGACCGCTTTGACCGGGCTTGTGGAAGCGCAGCAGGCTGTTTGTCAGGAAAAAGCTGCTCTGGCAGCGCAGACTGCCGGACTGGAAGCTGCCCTGCGGGAAGTGAGATACCTGTTGGACAGACGGCTGGCCTGGGATGAAATCCGGCTTGCCGCCGCACAGGCTGAAAAGCGGCAGGTCGCGGCGGATCATGGTGCCGTCCGGCTGGCCGAGTCTTACGAAGCAGCCAAAAGCCTGCTGGCCGAGTTGCAGGAGGACTGGATGAACGGACAGGCTGCTTTGCTGGCGGCTAAGCTGGAGCAGAGTTCTCCCTGTCCCGTTTGCGGTTCGTGCCGGCATCCCCGGCCGGCTGTGGCGGCGCAGACGATACCGGATGAAACTGTTGTAAAGCGTCAGCAAATGACGGCAAACGCCCTGGAAAAGGAGCTAACCGCCGCCCGGGAAGCGCTGGCGGCCTGCCAGGCTGAGTACCGGTCGCTGGCGGAGCGGCAGCAGGAGGCGGGAACGCAGTTAGGACACCTGGTGGAAGCCGATCCGGACGAGCTTAAGGTCCGGCAGCGGGACCTGCAGCGGCAGTATGAAGAGACGCTGGCAGCTGGCCGCCGGCTGCCGGTAGAGCGGCAGGAACTGGAGCAGCGGGAAACAGCACGAGGTAAAGCGGCAGAGGCGCTGGAAGCGGCGGAAGCAGCCTGGCGTCAGGCCGGACAGGCGCTGCAGGCGGCCGGGGCTATCCTGCAGGAACGGGAAGCGGCGGTGCCGGCGGCTTACCGGCCCGATGGGGCGCTGCAGACAGCCCGGCTCACAGCGGAAAGGGCAGCCAGGGCGTTGGCGGAGCGCCTGCAGCAGGCGCAGCAGGATAAGGCGCGGCTGGCAGCGGCGCTGGCCAAGGCGGAAACCTCGCTGGCCTATGTGCAGGACAGTCTGAGACAGGCGGAAACCCGGCTGGCAACCGGCCAGGCGGCGTTTGACGAGCGGCTGCGCCAGGCCGGGTTTACCTCCTTCGAGGCATACCGGCAGGCTAAGAAGTCGCCCGACTATCTGATGAAATTGCAGCAAAGGCTGGAAGCCTTTGATAAGGAATATCTCGTTGCCTGTGAACGGGCTGAACAGACGGCAGCCGTTATAGCCGGGCTGACCGCTCCCGACCTGGAGGTTTTAGCTGGCGAAGCGGCGGCGGCGCAGGCTGTCCAGCAGGATTTGCTGGCAAAAAGAACGACTGTTGCCCTGCAGACCGAGCGGGAAGAACGGTGGCTGCAGGAACTGACAAAACGGGAGACGGACATGGCCGAACTAAATGCAAGCTATGGACTAATCGGCCGGCTGGCGGAAGTGGCCAACGGCAATAACGATTATAAGCTGACCTTCCAGCGGTTCGTGTTGGGGGCGCTGCTGGATGATGTGGCCGAAGCCGCCAACGAACGGCTGAAAATGATGAGCCGGGGACGGTATCTTTTGCAGCGGACGATGGAACGGGCCCGGAAAAACGCCGCCGGCGGCCTGGAGCTGGAGGTATTTGACAACCATACCGGCCATGCCCGGCCGGTCGGCACCCTGTCAGGCGGTGAGACTTTTTTAGCCTCGCTGTCGCTGGCTCTGGGGCTGGCCGATGTGGTCCAGTCTTACGCCGGCGGCGTCCGGCTGGATACTATTCTAGTCGATGAGGGCTTTGGGACACTGGACCCGGAAACGCTGGATTTTGCTATTAAAGCCTTGTTGGATTTGCAGCAGGGCGGCCGGCTGGTCGGCATTATCTCTCATGTTCCCGAATTGAAGGAGCGGATTGACGCCAGGCTGGAAATCAGCCGCGCTGCCAGGGGAAGCCGGGCAGAGTTTAACATAGGATAGGACAGGTGAAGGAGGAGCCATGTATGGGTATGACAATTGTGCTGGGCGGTGCCGGCACGGGGAAAAGCCGCTGGTGCCGGGAAGCCATTCGCCAGCGATTGCGGCAGTCGGCTGAGGGACAGCCGTTGCTGCTCTTGTTGCCGGAACATGCCACCTTCCAGGCCGAGTGGGAACTGGCCAAAACCCCCGGTCTATTCGGTTTTGCCAGAGCTCATGTCCTGGGTTTCCGCCGGTTTGCCCATCGGGTACTCCTGGAGACCGGCGGTGCGGTGCGGCCGCATATTACCGAGTTGGGCAAGAAACTGGTGCTGAGCAGGCTGCTGCGGGAGCACCGGGATGAACTGACTGTTTTCCGGCAGGCCGCCGGTCAGCGGTCTTTTGCCGAAACGCTGGCCGGCATGATCAAAGAATTCAAGGCCTATGCCGTCGAGCCGGAGGCGCTCTTGGCGGCGCAGCAGGGGTTGCAGCCGTCGTCTCTGACGGATAAACTGCGGGACTTATATTTGCTTTATCATGATTTTGAAGTATTTATGCAATCAAAATATACCGATCCGGAGGATTTTCTCCAGCTTCTGGCGGACAATCTGGAGCGGTCTTCGCTGGCTCAGGGAGCCGAGGCTTGGCTTGACGGGTTTTCCTGGTTTAATCCCCGGGAAATGGCCGTGCTGACCCGGCTGTGCCGTACGGCTGCCGCGGTGACGGTGACACTTTGTCTGCCTGAACCTGGTGCCGCAGCTCATCAAGAAGAGACAGGCATCTTTCACCGCCAGTGGAACACGTTGAATAAGCTGCGGCTGCTGGCCGCTGAATGCGGGATTCCCATCCGGGAAGTGGTGCTGCCGCCGGGACGGCGCTTTGCGGCGCAGCCGGAGCTGGCTCATCTGGAGCAGCACCTATTTCGCTTTCCGGCGCCGGTCTGGCAGCAGGCGGCACCGGTTTTGTTGCTGGCGGAAGCGGCCAACCGCCGGGTGGAGGTGGAAGGCATGGCCCGGGATATGATCGCCCGGTGCCGCGAGGACGGTTACCGCTGGCGGGAGATGGCCGTGCTGCTGCGGGATATGGAAAGTTACTCCGAACTGGTGGAAACGGTGCTGACCGATTATCAGATTCCTTTTTTCAGCGACCGGCATCGCCAGGCGGTGCATCATCCGCTGGCCGAGCTTATCCGTTCGGCTTTGGAGACGGTCACCGGACGCTGGAACTACGAGGCGGTATTCCGCTGCCTGAAAACCGATTTCTTTCCGCTGCCCCGCGAGGCGATTGACCAGTTGGAAAACTACGTGCTGGAATTTGGCATCGGCGGTTCTCTGTGGACCAAGCCGGAGCCATGGCGTTTTGTCCGGCGCTTCTCACTGGGCGAGGAGGCTGAGCTGAACGACAGCCAGCTTGATTACCTGGACGCTATCCATGCCAGCCGGCTGGCGGTGTCAGCGCCGCTGCTGGCGTTGTCCGACCGGTTAAAGCAGGCCGGACAGGTGCGTGAACTGGCGGCGGCAGTATACTATTTTCTGGAGGAGCTGCAGGTTCCCGAGCAAGTGGAAAATTGGGCTGTCAGAGACGAACAGGCCGGCGAACTTGACAGTGCCCGGGAACACCGTCAGATTTGGGCGGCTGTAGTGGAACTCCTGGAGCAGGTGGTGGAAACCTGCGGTGACTTGACGATGACGGCGGAAGACTTTCTGGCGCTGCTGCAGGACGGCTTGGACAGTCTGCGCCTGCAGCTTATTCCGCCGGGGCTCGATCATGTGACCATTGCCGATCTGGAACAGAATACGGTGGACAATGTCCGGGCGGTCTATCTACTTGGTGTCAATGACGGCGTTTTACCGCGCCGGGGTCGTGGCGAAGGGCTCTTAAGCGACCAGGACAGGGCGCTGATGGCGTCCTCCGGGGTTGAACTGGCACC
Source organism: Propionispora hippei DSM 15287 (assembly GCF_900141835.1). Taxonomy (NCBI): domain Bacteria; kingdom Bacillati; phylum Bacillota; class Negativicutes; order Selenomonadales; family Sporomusaceae; genus Propionispora; species Propionispora hippei. The sequence goes on from NZ_FQZD01000019.1 coordinate 43,815, forward strand.
GGGGGCGGCGGCCGATAATTTTGCCGAACGCTATACCGTTTATACCGCGCTGACCCGGAGCCGGCAGCGTTTGTGGGTGAGCTATCCGCTGGCTGACGAAGAGGGCAAGGGGCTGACGCCGTCGCTCTTAATCAAGCGTCTGCGTCAGCTGTTTCCCCGCTTGCCGCTGACGACGCTGCCGGCTGAGCCGCCGGAGGGGCGGGCCAGCGAGTATATCGCCCAGCCACAGCGCAGCGTGGCAGCCCTGGTTGCCGCCATTCGCCGCTTCAAAACCGGTGAGGTCATTCAGCCGGTGTACTGGGATGTCTACAACTGGGCGCTGGGCCGGCCTGAACTGCGTTCTTATCTGGAGCTGGCGGTGGCCGGGCTGTTTCATAACAATCAGGCGCTGCCGCTCAGCCGGGAACTGGCCGGGCAACTGTATCCCCATAACAAGAAGCTGCGGGGCAGCGTGACCCGACTGGAAAGCTTCCGGGCCTGTCCGTTCCGCCATTTCGCCCGGTATGGGCTTACCCTTAAGGAACGGGCCGTTTTTCGCCTGCAGCCGCTCGACCTGGGTCAGTTTTTGCATGCGGCGTTAAAGTCCTTTGGCGAGCAGGCGGTACAAAGCGGCCGTGGCTGGGGTGAGATCGGTGATGATGAATGCCGGACCATCTGTGGCCGGATTGTGGGGGAACTGATTCCTAAGCTGCAAAATGAGATTTTGTTAAGCACCGGCCAATACCGCCATATTACCCGTCGACTGGAAGGTACGGTCAAGCGGGCCGTGCAGCGGCTGGTGGAATTCGACCGGGCCAGCGGTTTTAAGCCGGTGGCGCTGGAGCAGTCTTTCGGCCAGGGCCAGGCCGACCTGCCGGCACTGGTTTATTCTCTGTCCGGCGGATTGGAGCTGGAGCTGGTCGGGCAGATTGACCGCCTGGACTGCGCGCTTCACAACAACAGTTATTATATTCTGGTCATTGACTATAAATCGGGCGGCGCCTGGCTGACCCTGCCCGAGGTGTATTACGGCCTGAAGCTGCAGCTTTTGACCTATCTATTAGCGGCGCGGGGCGCCGGACAGCTTTTGTTTGCCGGTAAGGACTGCCGGCCGGCCGGAGTATTGTATTACTTCCTGAAAAATCCCAGCCTGGCGGGTCAGACGGCGCTGTCGCCCGAGCAGATTCAAAAGGCGCTTAATCAGCAGCTTAAAATGCCGGGCTGGGTAGTCGACGACCCGGAGATCATCCGGCTGCTGGACCGGCAGATGGACAGCCGGTCGGACTTTTTAAAGCTGGCGCTGAAAAAAGACGGCACTGTTTACAGCAACTGTCTGGCCTATGTACGGAGCGAGGACGAATTCGCCCTGCTGTTGCAGCATATGGAGCAGGTGCTGATCCGTACCGGTGAGGCGATTATGGACGGACAGGTCGGCATTGAACCGTATCAGCTTCAGCAGCAGTCGCCCTGCGGTTATTGCCGCTACCGTCCGGTTTGCCAGTTTGATGAAAGCCTGCCGGAAAACCAGTACCGGAAGCTGCCGGCAGTGACCGACGAAATCATTTGGCGCGATTTAGGCGGAGAGGGGGAGCCATCATGAGCTGGTCAAAAGAACAGTTGGCGGCCATCAACACCAGAGACAAACAGATTCTGGTAGCCGCGGCGGCCGGATCGGGCAAGACCTCGGTCCTGGTTGAACGGATTATCAGCCGTGTTCTGGACGAGGCGGCGCCTTTGGATTTGGACCGTCTGCTGGTTGTAACCTTTACCAATGCGGCGGCGGCCGAAATGCGCGGTCGCATCGGCGCGGCGCTAACCAAGGCCCTGGCCGAACGGCCTCAGTCAAGTCACTTGCAGCGGCAGTTGGTGCTCTTGAATGCCGCCACCATTTCCACCATCCATGCTTTTTGCCAGAGCATTGTCCGGCAGAACTTCCATCTGCTGGAGCTGGACCCCAAGTTCCGGGTGGCCGGTGAGGCCGAGGTCCGGCTGCTTAAAGCCGATGTACTGGAAGCGGTGTTTGAGCAGCGCTATAATGCCGATGATCCTGAGTTCTTTCAATTTGTGGAGCATTACGGCGACAGCCATGACGACAGCGGGCTATATCAATTGGTGCTGACTTTGTATGAGTTTTCCCGCAGCCATCCCTGGCCGGAGTACTGGCTGCGTTCTTTGGAGCAGGCTTTTTGTCTTCCCGATGCTGCCGGGCTGGAGAATACGCCCTGGCCGGCGATTTTGCGGGAAAAGTTCACCCTGGAGCTGGAGCAGGCCCGGCAAGCTTTGGCAATGCTCAGCCGGGAAGCCGAACAGCCGGGCCAGCCGGACGCCTATGCGGACACCTTCGAGGCCGATCAAAAGCTGTTGGATGATATCATCCGGGCGGCGAAGCAATCCTGGCCGGCCCTGCGCGAGTGCCTGACAGCCGGTGAATTTGACAAATTGCCGTCGGTCAAGGGGCTGGACAAAGCGGTCCGGGATTACTATCAAAAGGGCCGGCAAAAGGTGAAAGACGCGGTGCAGCAAATTCAGGGGCTTTACTTTTCCCGGCCGGACGAAGAATTTATGGCCGACCTGCGCTGTGTGGCGCCGCTGGTGACGGCCTTGACCGGACTGGTGACGCAGTTTGGCGAAGCCTACAGCCAGGCTAAACGGCAGCGGGCACTTGTGGACTTTAACGATCTGGAGCATCTATGCCTGCAGGTGCTGCTGGCTGACGGCGCCGCGCCCGGTAAGGTGCTGCCGTCGCCAGCGGCTAAGGCGCTGCGGGAAAAGTTTGCCGAAATCATGGTGGATGAGTACCAGGATACCAATGGTGTACAGGAAACCATCCTGCGGCTGCTGGTGCGGGACGAGGGGGCCGGTCTCTTTTTGGTCGGCGATGTCAAGCAGAGTATTTACCGGTTCCGGCTGGCTGAGCCGGGCTTGTTTCTGGAAAAATACCGGACCTATCCGACCCGGGGCGAAGGCTACTGCCGCATTGATTTGTCCCGTAATTTCCGCAGCCGGCCCGGTGTGCTGGCGGCGATTAACTTTTTGTTCTGTCAGATCATGGCTCCCCGGGTAGCTGAGCTGGAGTATGGCGAGGCCGAACGGCTCAATCCGGGTCCCGGCTATCCGCCGGCCGACGGTCAAGTGCTGGACGGTCCGGTGGAAGTCTGCCTGATTGACCGGGAGAGTCAGCCGTTGGCTGATGATGACCGCCGGCCGGAAGCGGGTGAGGCCGACTCGGCCGGAGAGGAGTCTGCCGGCCCGGACGAGGCCAGCGGTTTTGAACTGGAGTCCCGTCTGATTGCCCGGCAGATTACCTCGTACATGAAGGGCGGTTACCAGGTGTACGATAAGGAACTGCAGACCTACCGGCCACTGGCCTGGCGGGATATTGTCATCTTGCTCCGGTCGGTCAAGGGAAAGGCGGCCGTGCTGCAGGACACGCTGAAAAAAGCCGATATACCGGTATATGCCGAGGTAGAAGGCGGTTATTTCCGGGAAATAGAGGTGCAGGTATTGCTGTCCCTGCTGTCGGTTATTGATAATCCCCGCCAGGATATCCATCTGGCCGGTGTACTGCGCTCGCCGCTGGTCGGACTGGGTGCTGCCGAGCTGGCTAAGATACGTCTGGTCCGGCCGGGTGAATTGTGGGAAGCCGTAACTGCTTATGCCGAAACGGCCGGCGGCGACGACCCGGCTTTGCGGCAGAAACTGGCGGCCTTTTTAGAGCGTCTGGCGGGCTGGCGCAATCTGTCGCGGCGCAAGGGGGTGCCGGAACTAATCTGGCAGATCTACCGCGACACCGGCTATTATGACTATGTCGGCGGCATGCCGGGCGGTTTGCTGCGCCAGGCTAATTTACGGGCGTTGTATGATCGGGCCCGGCAGTATGAAACCACCAACTTCCGCGGCTTGTTCCGTTTCCTGCGGTTTATTGAGCGGATGCAGGATAAGGGGACCGATCTGGCAGTGGCCCGGGCGCTGGGCGAAGGCGAGGATGTCGTACGGATTATGAGCATTCACAAAAGCAAGGGTCTGGAATTTCCCCTGGTGTTTGTGGCCGACCTGGGCAAACAGATCAATCTGCAGGACAGCCGGGGCCTGCTGCTCTGCCACAAGACGTTAGGGATTGGGCCGTTTGTGACCAATCCCGAACTGCGTTACCGGTATCCAACGCTGGCCAGACACGCGATTGCCCACCAGCTCAATATGGAAACCAAGGCGGAGGAAATGCGCATTTTATATGTTGCTCTGACCCGCGCCAGGGAGAAACTCGTGCTGGTCGGTACGGTCAATAAGCTGGCCGAGCGCGCCAAGGCTTGGTGCCAGGCTGCCGGCAGTGCTGTACGGCAATTGCCGGACGGTCTGCTGGCCGGGGCCAAAACCTATCTGGACTGGCTCGGCCCGGCGCTGGTTCGCCATGCGGCGGGCGAGAAACTGCGGGACTTGGCCGGTTGGGAGGGAGTTCTGGCGGCCGATTGGTCGGATATTCCGTCCGACTGGCAGCTGGAGTTGTATCCGGCGGCGGCTTTGACTGATCCAACGGCCACGGATCCGGCCGCCTGGCCGTTTATGGAACAGGTCCGGCAGTTGGCCCCTGTGTCCGCCGGCGATGATCCGGCAACGGTGGCCCGCCGTTTGGAATGGCGCTATCCGCAGGCGACAGTGGTCGGTAAAGCGGCCAAGCTGTCGGTAACGGAGATTAAACGGCGCTTTGACTCACCCGAAGACGGCGGCGAAGGGCAGCAGCGGCTGCTGGGGCTGAAACCGGCCTTTGTCCGGCCCGGTTTCATTCAGACCGGGAAAAAACTGACGGCCGCCGAAGCGGGGACGCTGCTTCATCTGGTGATGCAGCATATCGATTACCGGGGCGATGTCAGCCCGGCCGGTATTGCCGCTCAGGTGGAAGCCATGGTGCATTGTCAGTTATTGCTGGCTGAGCAGGCGGCTGCCGTGCCGTCGGCCGCCATTGCCGGCTTCTTTAACGGCGAGCTGGGGCTGCGGCTGCGCCACGCCGACAGGGTCCGGCGCGAGCTGCCTTTTAGCATGGTGCTGCCGGCGGGCGAGTTTTATCCCGAACTGGCGGGGCAGGAGGAAGGCATCTTTGTCCAGGGTGTGGTGGATATGCTGTTTGACGAGCCGGACGGACTGGTGCTCGTCGATTATAAAACCGACCGGGGCAAGGACCGGGAGGCGCTGGCCGCTCAGTACAAAATTCAGTTGGAACTGTATGCCAGGGCAATGACCGGTATTTTGAAGCTGCCGGTCAAGGAAAAATATATTTATTCGTTCTATCTGGAAGATGTCATTCTGGTGGAATACTAATATAAAACAGCCGGCAGGCGCCCAAGGGCGCCTGCCGGCTGTTTATGTCCAAAAATGTTATCTAGTTAGAAGTAATTAAACGAAAGGGCTGCCATTCTTCCCGCAGCAGGTCGAACAGCTCCAGGTCGTGGTAGCTGCCGGTATGGAATACGGCGTTCCTCAGTGTGCCGCGATAGACGTAGCCGCACTTTTCCGCTACCCGGCGGCTGGGCAGGTTGCCCTGAATGACTGTGATTTGCAGACGGGGGATGGGCAGGACCATAAAGAGATAATTGGTAAACAGCCGCAGCGCTTCCGACATGATGCCGTTGCCCCGTGACAGGGGGCGGAAAAGCTGGTAGCCGATTTCATAGCCTGTACGATAGTCGGACACGCGGGAGTAGAAAATTTCGCCCAGCAGGTTGTCGTCATGGTCGGTCAGGATCATCCGGCCGAAGTCCTCCTGCCAGAAGCCTGTTTTCTCAAAGGCCCGCCGAAAACCGGGTTCGTCAGGAATATCAATCAGCCAGTAATCGCCTTTATCGTATACCGTGCTAAGCAGGTCATAAAGCAATGGCAAATCACTTTCCTTCATCGTCCGTAAGATTACCTTTTCACCGATAAGCATAAGTGAATCCTCCTCGTATAGATAATGCCTGTCCTATTATTATAAAACATCTTGACCGGAAAAAAAACGCCATACCAGCGAATGGTATGGCAGAGTAGCCGCAAACGGTAAAAAACAGAAACGAAGGCTACACTTTAAAGGCGTGAATGGAGCGGTCCAGCTCGCTGGCCACTTTGGCCAGCAGCGTGGCGGTAGCCTGCAGTTCTTCCATGGAAGCATGCTGCTCTTCGGTGGCGGCGGCCACGCTTTCGATATGCGAGCCTGTTTGCTTATCGGCTGCCGCTAAAGCTTCGACTGCCGCGGCAATCTGGGCGGCGTTATCGGCAATATCGGCAATGGCGGCGGCAATGTGCTGGGTTTGGGCCGAAGAGTGGCCAATAGCGTCATGAATGGCTGTGAACGAGTGTTGGGCCTGATTGACCAGATGAATACCCTCCTGGACGGAATGGGTGCTTTCATCCATGATTTGCATGGCATGGCCTGTTTGGCGCTGAATTTCACTGATGATCGAACCGATCTGTTTCGCGGCGGTTTCCGACTGTTCGGCCAGTTTGCGTACTTCATCGGCCACCACCGCAAAGCCTTTACCCTGCTCTCCGGCCCGGGCGGCCTCGATAGCGGCGTTGAGGGCCAGTAGATTGGTCTGGCCGGCAATGGCGGTGATGAGAGAAAGGATGCTGTCAATTTCGCGGGATTTTTCACCCAGAGTATGGACAACGGTTGCCGCTGTATTGACATTCTTATTGATTTTTTGCATTTGGTTGATGGCGTTATCCACCACAGCGGTGCCGTCCTGCGCTTTGCTGGACGTATCCAGCGTGATGTCGGTCACTTGCTGCATATCCTGGCTAATGGCTGAAATACGGCCGGACATATCGGTCAAGGTCTGGGTGGTGCCTTCCGTGTTGGCGATTTGCGTTTCCACCGTGGAGGCGATGTCCTGTACCGCGATGGTGATATGTTCGGTGGCTTCGGCGGTTTGCCGCGCCGTTTGCGTCAGTATATCGGCGTGGGAGGCCACCTGTACCGAGGTCTCCATCAGCTTATTGATCAGTTGCCGGAGATCGCGGGTCATCCGGTTGAAATTGGTGCCCATCTCGCCAAACTCATCCTGGGAGGTAACGGTGACCGCCTGGGTCAGGTTGCCCTGAGACATACTGTCGGAGAGGCGCTTTATTTCGTTTATATTGCGGGTGATCATACCGCTATAACGGACAATGACGGCGGAAATAACCAGAATAGCGATCAGAGCAGCTAAGACTTGTCCCAGCAACAGGTTTTTCAACGGAGCGTACAATTCGGCCTCCGGCACGACCAAGGCCAGTGTCCAGCCGGTCTCCGGCAGGGCGGCATAATAAATCAGATGTTTGGCGCCGTTTAGCATGGCGGTAATATGGCCGGTTTTATCCTGGTCCGCCAGGAGCGCTTTGCCTGCCTCTGCCAGGCCGCTATCTGTGTCTTCGATGATTTTGGTTTTCATGACCTTGCCATTGTCGCGGTCGGAGATATATGTACCGTTTTTGTCCAGCAGAAAAGCCCAGCCTGTCTGGCTGACCTTAATGTCGGACACTATCTTCTGCAATTGCGCCAAATCCATATCGGCCGTGGCCATCCCCTTTAATTTTTTGTTTCCGTCATAAAAAGGGAATGAGGCGGTGACCATGGTTATGTTGGTGGTCGCATCGTAATAGGGATCACTCCAGACAACAGGCCGGGTGGTGTTGGTCGCCATCTTGTACCAGTCCTGACTGGGGTAATCGTAGTCCGGTTTTTCGTAGTCGGTGGTAAATACGATATTTCCGTGGTCTTTGTAGGCATAGGGACCGAAATAACGCGCATCTGCTTTGTACTGGAAGGGTTCAAACCAGACACCGGCCCCCAGAATGAGATCATTGGAGGTAATGGCGTTTTGCAAAAAGGCTGCGTACTGTTCCTTGCTGAGCGCATTGCCGCCTGTTTCGGTAAAGCGGGCAATGGTCTGGCCGATTGCTTTGTGAGCGTTTAATTGTGTGTAGAATTGCGTTAAGGTTTTGTCGAGTTGGACCTCCATTTTTTGATTGATTTCCTCTTCAATCAGCTGGGCGGAGTAATGATAGCCAATCCATGAAAGGATTAATAAGGAGATAATTACTAAAGGCATGAAGGTCAATAAGGTTTTGGTACGGATCGTTGTCTTGCGCATACAGTCAACTCCTCCTTTGGCCTCATAATATAGGCAGATAACTGCTTATTACAGGAAACAATTCGCCATAAACTGACATTTTCCTGTGTTCTTGCCAAGGGAGAAGGCTGTTAATGATAAATTAACGGCATGTTAACAATGGTTACCTAGGGAGAGAATAGCGTTCCAAAGTGTTTCGGGCACAGGCATAACCGACAGGCGGGACAGGCGGACAAGCTCCCAGTCCTGAAACAGGGAATCCGCTTTTATTTCTTTCAGTGTCACCGGACGTTTCAGGCTGTAGCGAGGGATAACATCAGCTACGATAAAGCGTTCGTCGCTTTCTGCCGGGTCAGGATACGCCTCGGTAACGATCTCAGCCACGCCGACAATGGCTTTTTCCTTGCCGGTATGATAAATAAAGGCTAAGTCGCCGGGGCGCATCTGCCGCAGGTGTTTCAGGGCAGCAAAATTTTTCACTCCGTTCCAGCGGTCGCGCCGCAGGCGTTCTAAATCTCCGTAGCTGAAGGTTTCCGGTTCGGTTTTAAGCAGCCAATAGGCCATAAATCAATACCCCTCTCTGTTTATGTTCTGATAAACAATTAACTTTAGTATACCAGAAGTATGCTGCAAGAAAAGGGCAGGTATGCTAGGGAACCACCGCTTTATTCGCACTGTGTGTTGTGGCGGATTTTTTTCTGCCTGGCTGCAACGGCAAAACCCTGACAGCTTTCTGCTATTTCAAGGTTTTGCTGCCGTACCGGAGCGTCATTCTCTCGCCATGTCGACAGGCTTATTAAAGTAGCGCTTCCCTAACATACAGTGGTTTTTTTCCTAAAGGGAAATTACGGCTGACAAAGAATAATAAGGCGGAGTTTTTTATCAGTCCGTTATAAGTGACGATAGTCGAGCAGGAGTAGGGCCAGCCCAAAGCCGGCAAAACCGGTCAGTAAGGTCAAGACGTGAACACTCATGACGATTCCTTCCTTCTATATAATATATCTGTAGGTTAGTGTAGCAGGTTTTTGTGACAAAAATAGGACAAAAGTTTAGCGCCAAAACGAGGTAATCCGGTCCCAATAGGCGATGCCGAGGCCGATCAGCACTAACAACAAAATGAGAGCAAGCAACAAAATGGTCAGCTCCTTTGCGGGCAGGATGTAAGCAATAAGCATAGTATGTGTTATTCCTGGCGGAAAGATAAGCGCCGCGCCAAGCCGCCAATCGGTGCAGGTCCGGTATAACGGTAAAAAAGCAAGACCATATTCCTATTGACTATTTTTAAATAATAGTTATTATTAGAATATAAAACCATATTGATGCAGCTTGGAGGAGAATGAAATGGTACAAATCATTGACGGTATCCGGGTCATGGCTGACGAAGCCGTTACGGAAGAAGAACTGATGAGCGCAGTAGCGGCGGAAAAAGAATACTGGGCGGCGCAGCACAAGCTGCTGGGCGAAATACAGATCACCATTGAGGGGGATGAACTGATCATCCGGTCCCTGGAAAAGTCGCCGATCAGACGGATTAGAAGGATCACCGGCTACTTGAGCACTGACGACCGTTTCAACGATGCCAAGCAGGCTGAATTGGCCGACAGGGTCACCCATTTATAGAAGACAATAAAAAAACACGGCCAGGCGGCATAACCGTCTTGTCCGTGTTTTTTGTTTGATGGTTAGGGGATCACTGATTTATTCACACTGCCAGGCTGGCAGGCTCATTAAATCAGCGGCTCCCTAGAAAAATCTTTTTTTCCAGAGGCTGAAGGCGGTCACGCAGGTGGCCAGGATGGCCAGCACGGTCACGTTGACAAACCCGTTCAGCTCGCCGCCCCAGGGAATATCGACATTCATACCGAAAAAGCTGGAAATCATCGTCGGAATGGCCAGCAATATGGTGACAGATGTCAAAAATTTCATGATCATATTGAGATTGTTGGAAATGATGGAAGCGAAGGTGTCCATCATGCCGTTCAGGATGTTACTGTACATTTCCACCATTTCAATAGCCTGCTTATTTTCGATGATAACATCCTCCAGCAAATCCTCATCTTCTTCATAAATGGTAATCAGGTGTTGTAGCTGGATATTGGAGCGCAGTCGCAGCAATTTTTCCAAAACAATGCCGTTGGAGCGCAGGGAAGCGGTAAAATAGGTGAAAGCCTTTTGCAAATCCAGCAACTCAAAAATATCCTGGTTTTTGGCCGATTTCCGCAGATGCCGTTCAATCTCGTCGGTCCGGCGGTTGATCTGCTTAACGTATTTGAGGTATAGGGTGGCCGATTTATAAAGAATCTGGAATAAAAAGCGGGTTTTTTTGAAGGTGCTGAAAAAGCGGGAGTTAGCCGGATTGAAGTCTGACAGGACATCATTTTGTTCCAGGCAGACGGTAATGATGTATTCCGGTGTTAGAACGATGCCAAGCGGCAGTGTATCATAGCTATCATTGTTGCGCATAATGGGAATATTGGTGATGATCAGGAGCGCATTATCTTCAATTTCGGTACGGGAGCGTTCTTCTTCGTCCAGCGCCGCCCGGAGAAAGTCGTTGGGTATATTGGCCAAGGCGGTCACCAGATGTATTTCATCGGTAGTCGGGTTGACCAGGTTAATCCAGGCTCCTTTTTCGATGGTATCCTGGGTTAACTCGCGAATGGATGTATAATTGCTTTTATAAATTGTCAGCATTGGAATGTCCCTCTTTCTGTGGGGAGACACCCATTCTGCCGCTTGAATCAAGAAGGATTAAACAGCAAAAAACAGAATATTTCCCCATTATAGAATAAATTTGCGAACCTATGCGATCTAGGTCGGTCTACATCCATATTGCTCACCTGCCTAAACGAAAGCCTTAATTTACTTTAAAATATACTCTTACTATAACCGATAGTCAAGTTGATAAAAAGCAAAGTTCGATTAATTTTGCATTAATTCGTAATAACCGGGATGCTCTCTGCCAGGAAGCGCAGAGTGGGGTTATTTACCTGCGGCAGCGGCTTGACAGGGAGAAGGCAGATTGATATAATAGCCTGTGTATCTACACGGAGGGGTGTCCGAGTGGTTTATGGAGCTGGTCTTGAAAACCAGTGATTCCGCAAGGGACCGTGGGTTCGAATCCCACCCCCTCCGCCATATTCCCAACAAATGATGATTGACAAGGCTTGTGGCGGTACTTTATACTGAAAAGTAGCTTTAGCAGCATTACGGAGCGATACTCAAGTGGCTGAAGAGGACGGTTTGCTAAATCGTTAGGGGTCGTAAGGCCCGCCAGGGTTCAAATCCCTGTCGCTCCGCCATATAACCGAAAAATACCTGCTGGTCGTTATGACCGGCGGGTTTTTTGCTTTTTATTATCTATGGAAGATATGTTTTTCTTCCATAGATATGTCCTGGCCGTAAAGCATCAGATAAAGTACAGGTTTTTTGCCTGCGAGGCGGCGAAGTCGTCCTATTAGGACATCGGTATGGCAGCAACAACGAAGCAGGGTGAAAAAAGACGGCAAACTGATCCATGGGTTTAGACGATGCAGAAGAGCTGTTTTTATGAGACCAAAATTTTAGAAAAATATAGAAGCATTTACATAATAGCCTTGTTTGTTGGTATATTCTGGGGTAAAATTTAGTTAGTGAGTGTTCACTAACTAAAAATGGAGGCAGCGATGGCAGCAAAACAATTTCCTTCGCGTAGGGACAAAATCATTGTAAGTGCGATTGATATTATAGATGAGTTAGGGCTAGCAGGCTTATCCACCAAGGAACTGGCACTACGTCAGGAAATTGCCGAATCAGCACTATACCGTCACTTCAAAAGTAAAGATGACATTCTTCTGGAGATTCTAAAATACTTTGCCAAGTTTGATAAATTGATACACACGACTATTCGGGAGAATCAGGCCGGGGCAAAAGAGAATATTTTGTTTTTTGTTAAAATGTATGCCGAATACTACGAGAATTATCCGGCCATTACGGCAGTCAACTATTATTACACTTCGTTCTTAAGTAATCCGGCGACGGCTGAATTTGGCCGGGCTATTTACAACCGGCGGGCGGCCTGTTTTGTTGAACTGATTGAGCTGGCGCAGGCACGCGGCGAAATAAGCGATTATTTTACCAGCGAGGAACTCGGCGAGGTGCTTTACGGTTATTTCCAGGCCAGCGTAGTTGCCTGGCGAATGAAACGGTACAGCTATTCTTTGAAGGCACGGGTGCTGACCGTCTTTGAAAAGCTGCTGGCCCGGTGTTGACAAGTGATCGGAGACAGTAAATAAATTATGAGCTGATGAGGTGAAATTGTGAAGAGTGTACTAATTATAGACGACGCGTTGTTTATGAGGCATGCGTTGAAGCTGATGCTGGAGAAAAACGGCTATCAGGTGGTGGGTGAGGCGGAAAACGGTTTGGTTGGCATACAAAAGTATGAAGAACTGCGCCCGGACATTGTGACGATGGATATTACCATGCCGGAAATGGACGGAATTACGGCGATCAAAAAGATCAAGGCCATCGACGCCGCGGCAACCATTGTCGTTATTACGGCAATGAGCCAGCAAAGTAGTGTGATGGAGGCCATTGGCTGCGGTGCCAAGGGGTTTATCGTAAAACCGTTCAAGGAAGATCATGTGCTGAAAACCATGAGCAGCCTGTAAAAGTTCGCGTGATGATGAAAAGCAGAGAGGTGGTTGGATGTCAGACGGTATAAATCGTGAGCCCATGTTAGAAATGTTTATTTTTGAAACGGTCCAGTTAGTGGAGCAGCTTGAGCAGGCAGTGCTGAGCAGTGAGCGGGATCAGGGATTCTCGATTGCGGCCATCAACCAGATTTTTCGTATTATGCACACGATCAAAAGCTCTGCTGCGATGATGCTGTTTAAAAACATTTCTTCCCTGGCTCATGCGACTGAAGACCTGTTTTATTTTATCCGGGAGAATAAGCCGGATACGATTGACCATTCGGGCCTGACCGACATTGTTCTGGAATGTGTTGACTACATAAAAGGGGAAATGGACGAGATTCAAAAGGGCAGGCTGAGCGACCGGGAGGCGACGGCGCTGTTGGATACGGTAAAGGTATTTCTGGAGCAACTAAAGGCCAGTCAGCCCGGTGGCGGCTTGCCGATTGGACCGAGGGAACCTTCCCCGAAGCAGCAGTATTATATTCCGTCGAACCGGCAGGAGGTTTCTGCCAAGCAATACTATAAAGCCGTTATCTTTTTTGAAGACGGTTGTGAGATGGAAAACGTCCGGGCTTTTGCTATCGTACACAGTTTAAAGGGAGTAACGGAAGACCTGGTTTACGATCCGGAGGACATCATCGCTAATGAAGCCAGCGCCGAGGTGATCAGGCAGAACGGTTTTACGATGATGTTTGCGTCCGATCAGAATAAGAAGGACCTGCAGACGACTCTGATGCAGACGGCCTTTATCAGCCGTCTGGAGCTAAGCGAATGGGACGGTATGCCGGAGCAGTCCCGGCGGCCGGGACCGCCGCGGCAGATTCTGCTGGATGAGCCGGAGGCCCCGTTGGAGAGTGCTGTCTGCCGGATTGACAAAACGAATACGGCCGGATTTACTTGCCAAAGCATGATCAGTGTCAGCGTGGACAAGCTGGATAAGCTAATGGATGTGGTTGGCGAGTTGGTGATTACCCAGGCAATGGTAACGCAGAACCGCGAATTAGCAGGGTTGCCGCTGGATAGCTTTTATAAATCGGCCCGGCAACTGCAAAAATTGACTCATGAACTGCAGGACACGGTAATGGCGATCCGGATGGTGCCTCTGTCGCCGACCTTTCACAAGATGAACCGCATTGTCCGGGATGCCGGCAAGTCGTTGCAGAAGGAAGTAAAGTTGAACATTGTCGGGGAAGAGACCGAGGTAGATAAGAATATTATTGAACACATTTCCGATCCATTGATGCATTTAATCCGAAATGCACTGGATCACGGCATCGAGCCGGCGGCGGAACGGGAAGCGGCCGGAAAGCCCCGGCAGGGGACGATTACGCTGGAGGCAAAAAATGCCGGAGGCGAGGTCTGGATCCTTGTCAGGGATGACGGCCGGGGGCTGGACCGGGATAGGATTATCAAGAAGGCCAGGGCCAACGGCCTCACCTCAAAAACAGACAGCGAACTGACGGATAAGGAAATATATTCGTTTATTTTTCTTCCCGGATTTTCGACGAAGGAAACGGTTACCGAGCTTTCCGGCCGCGGTGTCGGCATGGATGTGGTCACCAAAAACATTGAAAAAATCGGCGGCATGGTCCAGATTGACAGTACGCGGGGCGAAGGGACGACGATTGCCATCCGGATTCCGCTGACGCTGGCCATCATTGACGGAATGACCATCCGGGTGGGACAGTCACGCTATACGGTGCCGACCGTTGCCATTCAGCAGTCCTTCCGGCCGCAACCGGGAGAACTGATTGTCGATCCCGACGGCAATGAGATGATGATTATCCGCGGCATCTGTTATCCGGTACTGCGTCTCCATGAACGCTATCAGGTAGCGACGGAAGTAACGGACATTTATCAGGGAATTATCGTTTTGGTGGAGCATAATGGCAAGGGGGCCTGTCTCTTTGCCGATGAGCTGTTGGGGCAGCAGCAGGTAGTCATTAAGGCCCTGCCCCGGTATATCAAAAAAGTAGAGGGCTTAGCCGGCTGTGCCTTGCTGGGTGACGGACATATCAGCCTGATCCTGGATATGGAGAGTATTATCCGCAATCAATCGTAGTGGTGCTCCGGCAAGCGAAAGAAAAGGGGGAGAGCTATGGCCCAGGTCGCAGAGGAAATGATCATAGCGGAAGAGGACACCCAGAAGGGGAAATTTCTTACCTTCTCGTTGGGGCAGGAAGAGTATGGCATTGAAATACGCCATGTTATCGAAATTATCGGCATGCAGGTGATTACGGAAGTCCCCGAGCTTCCGGCCTACATAAAAGGAATTATCAATCTGCGGGGCAAGATCATTCCGGTGATGGATGTCCGGCTGCGGTTTAAAAAGGAACCGCGCGAATACAACGACCGGACCTGTGTGGTGGTTATTGAAATCAGCGAGGTGGCTATCGGCCTGATTGTCGATACGGTGCTGGAAGTCCTGGTTATCCAGGATGAGAATATTATCCCGCCGCCGGAGATTGGCAAGGCATTTCACAACAAATATATCAAGGGAATCGGCAAGGTCGGCAATGCGGTCAAATTACTCTTAAATTGCGAACGGCTGATCAGTGATGAAGAGACAGCCGTTTTAAGCGACATGTAGCGGACTCCAAACTATGATCAGGGAGGAACGAAATGATGAAATGGTTTACCGATCTAAAGATTTCCGTAAAGCTGTTGGCCGGATTTATTGTGGTGGCACTGATTGCCGGGCTTGTCGGAATTATTGGTATCTGGAATATCAGTTCCATAGATAAGGCTTATAGTGAAGCTTATGAAGATTTTGGCGTAGGGTTGGGCGATATTGATGATGTACAATACGCCTATCAGCTTAACCGGGTTGCGTTGCGTGATATCATGCTAGAGAAAAGTCCGTCTGTCAGGGATCAGTTGGTTGCCGGTATCCGGGAACAGGAAAAGCAAATGGAAGAAAGCAAGCTGAAGTTTAAGAAAAGCCTGCGGACAGAAGCCGGCCAAGAGCTATTTAAACAGTTGGAGGCGGAGCAGGTTCGCTATAAACCAATTTATGACAGAATCCTTGAATTGGCGTTAAGCGGCCAGACCGATAGGGCGCTGCAGGTTATGGACGGTGAAGGGATACAGCTAGCTAAAGAGATTAATGATACAATTAATAAACTGGCAGAGCTGAAAGTGAAGACCGGTCGGGAGCGTTCCGAGGACAACAGTGCGCAGACAAGTGCTACTATCAAGGTCATGCTGCTTGTTATTGCAATCGGGATTGCCGTGGCGATCGGGCTGGGGATCGCTATTTCCCGGATGATCAGCCGGCCGCTGAATACATTGGTGGCGGCTTCGGAGAAGATTGCCGGCGGTGATCTGAATGTGGCCATTAGCATTGACTCTAAAGATGAGGTAGGCGTACTGGCCGGTGCTTTCCGGAAAATGACCGACAACATTAATCATGTACTGACCAACATTAATTCCTCGGCTGAGCAGGTAGCCGCCGCATCCCGTCAGGTATCCGACTCCAGCCAGGCCCTGTCGCAGGGGTCCACAGAACAGGCCAGCTCGGTGGAAGAACTGTCGGCCTCGATGGAGGAAATTGCCACTCAAACCAAACAAAATGCGATTAACGCCACCCGGGCCAATGAGCTGGCGGTTGAGGCAAAAGAGAACGCCGCCCGGGGTGAGAGTCAGATGGGTGGCATGCTAAGGGCGATGGAGGATATTAATGAATCGTCGGCCAACATTTCCAAGATTATTAAAGTGATCGATGAAATTGCCTTCCAAACCAATATCCTGGCCTTAAATGCCGCCGTAGAAGCGGCCCGGGCGGGGCAGCACGGCAAGGGCTTTGCCGTCGTGGCGGAGGAAGTGCGCAACCTGGCGGCCCGCAGCGCTAATGCGGCCAAGGAAACGACAACGATGATTGAAGGTTCAATCAAAAAGGTGGATGCCGGGACGAAAATTGCCAGTGAAACGGCGGAAGCCCTGAAACAAATTGTTGAAAGGGTAGCACATGCGGCAGACCTGGTGGCCGATATTGCCGGTGCCTCCAATGAACAGGCCACGGCCATTGCCCAGGTCAACCAGGGAATTATGCAGGTGTCGCAGGTTACGCAGACCAACTCGGCTACTGCCGAAGAAAGCGCCTCGGCCAGTGAAGAACTATCCAGTCAGGCTGAGCTGCTGCGCAACCTGGTCAATAAATTCAAGCTTAAGAAGATTGGCTACAGCCAGGAATCGCTGGAGAATCTGCGGCCAGACATCATAAAAATGCTGGAAACCATGGCCGTAGCCAATCCCTCGCCAGCCGGAAGCGAGCCGGGTAATCCGGCAGATAAGCCGGCAAACAGTAAAATTAAAATATCCTTGGGCAGTAATGATTTCGGCAAGTACTAGGGTGTGTTTGCAAACACGCCCCAAGGCATAGAGCCTTTAGCAGGCAATATCGGGCAATAGCCGGCCCAGCCGGCGAAAAGGCTCTTTGCCATATCCGGCAGCAGTCCGGAACAGGTGTTTTTGGAGGAAGGCTTATGACAGATATATCCGATCAAGAGTTTCAATTGATCGCTGATTTTCTGAAAACCCATTACGGGATTCATTTGGGTAAAGAAAAACGGGCGTTGGTGGTAGGAAGGCTGGAAAATGTATTAAAACAAAAAAATTTAAACAGTTTTTCCGAACTGTACCGGGAAGTCATTTCCGATAAAAGCGGCCAAGCCCTGGCCATGCTGTTAAACCGGCTCACGACAAACCATACCTATTTTATGCGGGAAGTCAGGCATTTTGAATTTTTTAAGGCCACCGTGCTGCCCTATCTGGCCGCTGCCGTCGCCGACCGGGATTTAAGAATTTGGAGTGCCGGCTGTTCCAGCGGCGAGGAACCGTATACGCTGGCCATGATTCTGAACGATTACTTTCGGGGCAGCAGTCGAGCGTGGGATACCAAGCTGCTGGCCACGGATATTTCCACTGAGGTTTTGGAAAAGGCCGTGCAGGGGATATATCCCACGGAAAGCATCGCCGCTTTGCCGCCGAGCTGGCAATCCGCTTATTTCCGCCGTCTTGACGATGAGCGGCGTGTGGTGGCGGAAACGATAAAAAACACCGTGATTTACCGGGTTTTCAATCTGAAAGAAGCCTTTCCGTTTAAGAAAAAGTTTCATACTATTTTCTGCCGCAATGTGATGATCTACTTTGGGGCTGCCGAGCGAGCGGCCTTACTTGACAAGTTTTACGAGTATACCGAACCGGGAGGCTATTTATTCATCGGGCATTCGGAATCCATCAACCGTAGCCAGACAAAGTACAGATACATTATGCCGGCAGTCTACAGAAAGGAATAGATAGCATGTCCATCTTACGCAAAAAAATAAGAGTGCTGGTGGTAGATGATTCTTTGGTCTTTCGCGAATTGATTGCCAGAGGCCTGGCGCTGGACAGTGCCCTTGAGGTGGTGGCTACGGCGGCTGATGCTTATGAGGCCCGGGATAAAATCATTGAATTTGACCCTGACGTGGTAACGCTGGATGTGGAAATGCCCAAAATGAACGGCATTGATTTCTTGCGGCGGCTGATGCCGCAATATCCTCTGCCTGTTGTCGTCATCAGCGCCGTCAGCGATAACGTATTTGAGGCACTCAATGCCGGAGCGGTTGATTTTGTGACAAAACCGGACATGCAGAATATACGGAGTTTGGAAGCGCTGGTTAACGAGCTGGTTGTAAAGGTGAAAATTGCCTCGGTGGCCAAGGTGGGCCACTGGAAACAACGGGCGGCCGGCGCTGCCGTAGATAACCGGAATGGAGCGGACTGCAGCGGCGTGTTCATTGCCATTGGTTCATCTACCGGTGGGACAGAAGCGGTCTATAGTATTTTGCAGGCCATGCCGGCCGACGCGCCCGGTATTTTGGTAGTGCAGCACATGCCGCCGCGCTTTACCGCGATGTATGCCGACAGGCTGAACAATTCCTGCCCAATGGAAGTGAGAGAGGCGAAAAATGGCGACCGGATTTATCCGGGGCTGGCGCTGATTGCTCCTGGTGACTATCACATGCGCATTAAAAAGACGGGAACTCTATATACGGTAGAATGCCGCCAGGAGGAACGGGTCAATGGGCATTGCCCTTCGGTGGACGTGCTTTTTGAGAGCATGGCCCGGGTTGTCAAAGAGAAAGCGGTGGGGGTGATTCTGACCGGCATGGGCCATGATGGCGCCCGGGGCTTGCTGGCTATGCGGCGGCAGGGGGCCAGGACCATCGGGCAAAATGAACAATCTAGCGTGGTATACGGCATGCCTAAGGCGGCTTATGAAATCGGCGCCGTTGAAAGGCAGGCGGCCCTGGAGGACATTCCCCGGTTGATTTATACCCTGTTGGGATAGATGAAATAACTTGTTAAAGGTGGTGAAGAATATGCATCGAATTCGCGGCAGGGCTGTCCGTCCTGCGAAGACACAAGGCGGGGAAAACATAAGAAATATGAAGGCTGTATTGGCCAGCATGGGCGACGGGGTGATTATTACCGATCAGCACGGCCGGATTACTTTTTTAAATCCCGCCGGGGAACTGATTACCGGCTGGACAGAACAGGCGGCCAAGGGGCGGCATGTGGATGAAATTCTGCAAATTGTTCATGCCGAAACAGGCTTGCCGGTGCCCAGCCCGGTGGCCGAGGCTGCCAAAGGGACTTCTGGCAACCTCGGCCTGCCGCAGGATTCGGTTATCCTTCGCCGCAACGGGACAAGGGGCTATATTTCCGCTACCGCCTCGCTGGTCAAGGATGCCGGCTATAATCAGTACGGGGTAGTGATGCTGCTCCGGGACATCGACAGGATTAGACGGACGGAAAAAGAGGTGATCAGCAAACAGCGGAAGCTGGAGACCATTTTTAATACCGTGCCTGTGGGCATGCTGATTCTGAATGAAGAACGGCGCATCGAGCAGATCAACTGGGAGGCTATGAAAAAAAGCCGGCACGATTTTGCCGAGATCTATGACCAGCCGGTGGGGGAGTTTTTCCAATGCGTCAACAGTTCTCTTGCGCCCAGAGGGTGCGGAGAAGGTCAGAATTGCCCGATCTGTCCGATGACCCGTATGCTGAATAAAGCCCTGCTATCGGGCGAAAGCAGTTATGGGGAAGAGTTTCCCAAAGTGATCAAGGTGGACGGCATTCCCACCCGGATCTGGTGGAGGATAAGCGCCGCGCCGCTGTTTTTGGGCACCCGGCGGTGTGTTCTGTTGATTGTTGAGGATATTACCCAGTATAAGCTGTTGCAGGAGAACCTGTCCAAATCGCGTGATTTTTATCTGACCCTGTTTGAAAATTTTCCGGTGCTCATTTGGCGGGCCGGCATCAATAAAACCTGTGACTATTTTAACCGGAGCTGGCTGCAGTTTACCGGCGGCCATAGCGGCGGAAGAACGGACTGTGATTGGCAGGACCTGGTGCATAGTGAGGACTATTTGCAACGCTGCCGGGAATTTGACAGCGCCTTTGCCGTACAACGTCCGTTTTCTCTGGAGTACCGGCTGAAGCGCTATGACGGCGAATATCGCTGGGTGTTGGAAATGGGCAAGCCTTTCTATGACCTGGAGGGCAATTTTTCCGGCTATATTGGTTCTATTTTGGATATCACGGAACGTAAAGCGGCGGAGCGGGACATGCAGGAAGCCAAGGAAGCGGCCGAGAGAGCCAATCGTACTAAAAGCCAGTTTCTGGCCAACATGAGCCATGAGATCCGGACGCCGCTCAACGGTATTCTGGGGATGATTGATTTAACGTTGATGACGCCGTTGCAGCCCGAACAGCGGGACAATATGAACATTGCCAAGGAATGCGCCAATTCCCTGCTCCATGTCATCAATGACGTGCTGGATATTTCCAAGATGGAAGCCGGCCGCCTGACGGTGGAAACTATTGCTTTCGATCTGAAGGAACTCTTGCGCAAGACCATACCCATTCATTATTCTCATGCCAGAAACAAGGGACTGACGATGAATTACCATATCCCGGAAACCATTCCCTCTTTTGTTAAGGGCGACCCGCACCGGCTGCAGCAGATTTTAAATAATCTTTTAAGCAATGCCGTCAAATTTACCGACAACGGCCAAGTAACCTTTAGTGTTCAGCAACGTCCTTCGACAGAGGGACATATCGAGCTGGAGTTCCGGGTGACCGACACAGGCATCGGGATTGCTCGGGAGGATGTTCCCGCTCTGTTTCAAAAGTTCAGCCAGATTGACGGGTCTTTCACCCGCAAATACGGCGGCAGCGGCTTGGGCCTGGTTATCTCCAAACAACTGACCGAGATTATGGGCGGCCGGATCGGTGTGGAAAGTGAACGCGGGGCAGGCAGCACCTTTTATATTGTGCTGACTTTTGCCGTCGCGTCCGGTCCGGCAGAGCTGCCGCCAGCGGCTATTGCCGTGACAGCGCGGGATGTAGTCCGTATCTTGCTGGTGGAAGATGAAGCGGTTAATCAGTCGGTTATAACCCGGATGCTCCGCGGCAGGGACTATCAGGTGCATGTCGCCAATAACGGCTTGGAGGCTTTGCGACAGTTGCCCCTGATAGAACCGGATCTCATTCTGATGGATGTGCAAATGCCAGGCATGGACGGGCTGGAAGCAACGGCAAGAATACGCCAAATGGAAAAACCGGCAGGAAAGCACATCCCGATCATTGCGGTGACGGCCCATGCGCTGGTCGGGGACCGGGAACGGTTTCTGGCGGCGGGGATGGACGGTTATGTCGCTAAACCCATCCAGATGGAGAATTTGTTTCAGGCGATCGAATCAGTTATTCTAAGGCAACGGGAGCGGGAGGTGGTAGCCGCTCTGCAGCATGGCTCCAGCGAGGGGGCGGATTTCCACAATCCGGAGCAAATCCGGGAGATTATGGGCAAATGTATTGAGCGGCTGCGCCAGGAGCGGGCTGCGGCGGAATATAATTTCTCCGCTATCGGCGAATTGGCGCATCAGGTCAAGAACAGTGCAGCCAGTCTTGACGCCCACGGGTTAAAGATGACTGCCTTCCGGCTGGAGCTGCTTTGCCGGAAGGAGAAGCAGCAAGAGGTGAGCGAGGGGATTGCCGAGCTGGAAAAGGGATATATGGAGTTCCGGAGAATGCATAGATGGATTTAGGCGGTTTGTCAAGCCTGCAGAAGGATTTGGGATAAAATAGGATGTGAAACGGGGTGGATGTTATGAAAATCTTGATTGCTGAAGACGATTTGGCCAGCCGCAAATATTTGGACAAAATATTATCGCAGTATGGTGAATGTGATCTGACGGTAAATGGCATGGAGGCGGTGGAAGCCTTTCTGATGGCCTGGGATGTAGGAGATCCCTATGATTTAATCTGCCTGGATATCATGATGCCCAAGGTGGATGGCATGAGAGCTCTGCAAGCTATCCGTGATTTGGAAAAGCAAAAGGGCGTAGCCGAGGCAGATCAGACCAAAATTATTATGATCACGGCCTTGCACGACACCGAGTACGTCCGTAATTCCTTCCAAAAAGGCTGTGAGGCGTATGCGGCAAAACCGATAAATACGGAGAAGCTGATTGAAGTCATGCGGCAACTGGGACTGCAGGTATAAAGAAAGCGGTTGACAGTATCTTACTGTCAACCGCTTTCTTTATGCAGGCTGTTGAAGAACCCCATGGTTTGGGAAAGATCTAAGCCATGGGGGTTTCTATTAGACAAAACAAAAGGAAAACCATCACTAAGTAGACTCAAAAAGAAAAGATTGCCGATACCTACGCCAGTCTGGCGAGGTGATTGGCAATCTTTTTCATGTTTTGACAAGCAGCCGTTAGTAACGCCTGCTCTTGTACATGCTCTCTACCCCTAAACCGGCAATAGCGAAGTCCGTGCAGTTGCTTAGCGTCTGCAAAACTCCGCTCAATGGTTTGACTTCTCTTCCTATATAGCATTTTTCCTGACTTCGTAAGCCGG